>CAIWRE010000354.1 GCA_903914985.1 uncultured beta proteobacterium
AGGGTCGCGGCAGCGTGCAACACGGCTTTGACGATGTTTTGGTACCCGGTGCAGCGGCACAGATTGCCGGACATGCCCACGCGCACTTCCTGCTCGGTGGGGTTAGGGTTGTCTTGCAGGAAGCGGTAGGCGCGCATCAGCATGCCGGGGGTGCAGAAGCCGCACTGCAAACCGTGCTCCTTGTAGAAGCCTTCTTGCACTGCGTGCAGCACGCCGGCGTTGGCCAGACCTTCGACGGTCTTGACGTCGCTGCCTTCACACTGCACTGCCAAATGGGTGCAGGATTTGACCGATTGGCCGTCAATGTCGACGGTGCACGCGCCGCAGTGGCTGGTTTCGCAGCCAATGTGAGCGCCGGTGAGGTTCATTTTTTCCCGCAGGAAGTGAATCAGCAGCGTGCGGGGCTCAACAGCTTCTTCAACGGACTTGCCGTTGAGTTGCATGGAAACGATTTTCTTGCTCATGGGTGGTCTCCTTATGGGGCTTAAGCGCAGCGGGCTGCAGCAGCACGAATGGCGCGGCGGGTCATTTCACCGGCCATGGCGGTTTTGTATTCCACGTCACCGCGAAGGTCTTCTGCGGGGTCGCAAATCGCGCGAACCGCGTGCACGGCCGCGTCGATGCTGGCGTCAGTGAGGGGCTTGCCCACCAAGGCTGCTTCAGCCTCGCTGGCGCGCAACGCGGTGGACGCTACATTGGTCAAACCGATGCTGGCGTGGCTCACCACACCGCCCGCCATGCGCAAGATGACGGCCGCACCTGCGGTCGCCCAGTCGCCGGTTTTGCGTTTGAGCTTTTGGTAGGCATATCCGGTGCCAGCGGCAAAAGGCGCAATCAGGATGGCGGTCAAGATTTCGTCTTCAGCCAGCGCCGTCATGTAGGTGCCGTGGAAGAAGTCCACCGCCTTGACCTGGCGCTCGCCCTTGGGGCCCTGCAGCACAAATGTGGCGTCCAGTGCCATGCTGATGGCGGGGTGGTCGTTGCCGGGGTCGCCGTGGGCAATGTCGCCGCCAATGGTGCCGCGGTTGCGCACCTGGGGGTCGGCGATCAGAAGTGCGGCTTCGACCAGCAGCGGCAGCTTGGCTTGCAGCAGGGGTGAAGCGATGAGTTCGTTCTCCGAAGTCATGGCGCCAATGCGGATGACGCCGCCTTGTTCGCTGATGCCTCGCAGCTCAGGGATGCGGTTGATGTCAATGAGTGCGCCGGGCTGGGCGAAGCGCAGCTTCATCATGGGCAACAGGCTGTGGCCGCCCGCCAGCAGCTTGGCGTCGTCGCCGAGCGAGGACAGCAGGGCGATCGCTTCGGCCACGGTATGGGGTGCGTGGTAATCAAATGCCGGTGGAATCACGGTATCTCCTTTACTTGTAGGAAGGCGCTTAGAAAAATCCAGCGCGCACTGTAGCCAGGCTCAATGCGCTATGGACATGAAAAAAATCAACGGTTAAAAATTCGCACGAACGGCAACGCCATTGCACGAAAACCGAAAGGCCTTAGTTTTTGATCGGCAGGGCGTCGCCCAGGCCCAACTGATCCAACACTTTGGGTGCGCTGGCCCGCGACACCGGAATTTCGACCGGTGTTGAGCCCATCATGCGAAGTGACATGCGGCCATCGTCGCGCACGATTTCGTCCACCTGTGCGAGGTTCACGATGTAGCTGCGGTGCACCCGCAAGAACAAATGGGGATCGAGCCTGCTCTCGAGGTCTCCGATCGTGATGTTGCAAAACTGGCCGCCCTGGGCCGTATGCACCCAGGTGTAGTGGCCCTCCGAGCGAATAAAGGAAACGCCGGATACATCGACCAGCATGACGCGGTTTTGCTTAATCGTCGGGATTTTGCGCAGCTGCCGTTTTTCGCCGGAATCCGGGCTTTTTTGTTTCGAGTCCGCGCTGCCCTCTTTGCTGACCACTTCGGTGATGTCGTAAAAAACCAAGGTGTATCCGGTGGTCGTGCCTTGGAGGTCGCCAATTTTTGACACCTTGATCAACAGCACCCGTTCCGGGATGTTGATCATCATGGCCATGGGCGGGGCGTTGTTGACAGGGCACTCGGCCTGACCCAGCAAAAACTTCACTTTTGGTTTGGCGGTCTCGGGGTGGAAATCGGTGACGATCTTGCCAAACGGCAGTTTTTCTCCTACCGGCAGACTGCGCCGGGCATAGTCGTTCATACCAATGACATGCAGTGCCGCGTCCAGGTGCACCACACCCACGTCAAAACGCTCAAGCAAATACAGCCAGGAGTTGGGGCCATTGGCATTGGGGGCTTCGGAGGACGGAAATGGGCAAACTTTGGTCATGGCGTGATCGGGTTGTGAATCGCAGGAATACAGGACACCTGCCGCCTCATGCGGCCAAAAGGAGATTCGTGCAAACTTTTCGCGCTTCGTTCACGAGCGGATGCGAAAAATTGCCCGGCTCGTTAAAGTGCGGGGTAGCGGTCTCTTAGACCATGAAAAACACGATTTATGTATTTATTCAGTAATATTGTGAACGCAATTTTGCAGACTGCCCCGTGCTTAACTAGCGGGTTTACCCTAGGTTTGACCGGATGATTTGCGCCTATCAACCCGTGGTTTGCCAGCTATGAGCCATATTTCCCCGCCCCCGCACTGGCTCGCGCGCAGTGTCGGCTCCGTTGCCATTACCCCCTCTTTGCTGCTGCTGGCGGTGGGTGCCACACTGTGGGGTTTGGGCGCGAGGGGAAACGGCCCCGCCGAGTCTTATGGGGCGGTCATTGCGCTTTCATTGGTGCTGGTGGCCTTGGGTTGTGCTGCGCTGACCTGGGTCCGGCCGCAGCGTGCCGGTTTGTCGCCGCCGTACATCATGCTGTCTTTGGGCTTTGGCGGCATGCTGCTGGGCCTCGGTGTTGACCTGGTCTTGGGTGGTTTGGATCGGCTGGAGAGCCTGTGCACCCAATCGGCCCGTTTGGGTTTGATGGATAGTTTGGAGTTGCACATTGCATTTTTACCCGCCATGCATGCCGGCATGCTGACTGGCGGACTGCTGGCAATCCCGAGTTTGCGACTATTGCGTCAACATTGCGGTCGTTATTTGTGCTCCCTGTTGACTCAAAACCTGATGTGTTCCGCTTGGATGCTGCTGGGCATGACGTCCGGTGCGCTGTGGCTGGTGCGCTGGCAAGTGGCCACCGGGATGTCCAGCCTGCCGGGTATGCTCGGGGGAATGTTTGTGGGCATGACCTGGGGCATGGTTCTCAGTGTTGCCCTGTACCGCGCATTTTTTGCGCTGCGCAATCGAAATCCTGCCGGGGACGTTTAATGGACAGTTTGGATCTGCGGGTGTTGTCAGACGCGCTGGCCTGGCGCACTGCGGGCCATGCGGTGACTTTGGTCACCGTGGTGCAAACCTGGGGCAGCGCGCCGCGCCCGCCCGGTGCCTTGCTGGCCGTGCGGGATGACGGCCTGGTCAGTGGCTCGGTCTCGGGTGGTTGTGTGGAAGATGACCTGATCGCCCGCACCAAAGCCGCTTTCACCGAGCTGGTTGCGCACTCGGCCTCCGTGGCGGCACCTGCCGCGTCGCACACGCTGCCCAGCGAAATTGTGTACGGCGTCAGCAAAGAAGAGGCCACCCGCTTCGGTCTGCCCTGCGGCGGCACCTTGCGTCTGGTGCATGAGCCCTTGCAAGATGCCGCTTGGATTACCGACTTGCTGGCCCGTACCAGCGCCCACCAGCTCGTATCCCGCCACCTGACCATGGCCACCGGCGCTGTGGTGCTGGGCAGCGCACAGCGTGGGCAGGACATTGCCTACGACGGGCAAACGCTCACCACCGTGTTTGGCCCCAAATGGCGCCTGCTCTTGATCGGTGCCGGCCAGCTGTCGCAGGCGGTGGCGCAGATGGCGGGGCTGCTGGACTTTGAGGTATTGGTCTGCGACCCGCGAGAAGACTACGCCGCCACACTGGACTTGCGCCTGGTACAGCGCCTGGAAGGCATGCCCGACGACGTGGTGCGCGAAATGCTGCCCGACCCGCACACCGCCATCGTGGCACTCACCCACGACGCCAAACTGGACGATATGGCGCTGTTAGAGGCGCTCAAATCAGAGGCGTTTTATGTGGGTGCACTAGGTTCCGGCCGCACTCAGGAGGCGCGCAAACAGCGCTTGGCCGAACACTTTGACATGACTGAGGAAGAACTGGCCCGCTTGCATGGTCCGGTAGGCTTGCGACTGGGCGCAAAAACGCCTGCAGAAATTGCGGTGTCCATCCTGGCCGAGATCGTGCAGGTCAAAAACGCCGGTGCTACCGTGGCGCATGCGGACTCGTCGTGCGCCGTGCCCGGAGTGGCGGGGGTTTAAGCCGCAGGATGGGCAGCAGTGCGCTGCCCCATGGCCTCGCCCAAGCGCACTGGCGCGCCGCTTTGCCATAGCGGATTCCAGTCCAAAGTGGCTCGGGGCCACAGGAGCACCACGGTCGACCCCAGCAAAAAGCGGCCCATTTCTTCGCCCTTGCGCAGCGTGACCGCGCCGCTGTCGTAGTGCCACTCGGTGACCTGGGGCAGGCGTGGCGGGTTCACCACCCCGTGCCAGACAGTCGCCATGCTGCCCACAATGGTGGCACCCACCAGCGTCAGCACCAAAGGACCATGGTCGGTGTCAAACACGCACACCACCCGCTCGTTGCGCGCAAACAGGCCGGGCACGCCGCGCGCGGTGGTCGGGTTGACCGAAAACAAATCGCCCGGAACGTAAATCATCCGTCTCAAGCGTCCGTCGCAAGGCATGTGGATGCGGTGGTAGTCGCGCGGGCTGAGGTAAATCGTGGCAAAGCTGCCGTTCTCAAACTGCGAAGCCAAGGCAGCGTCGCCCCCTACCAGCGCGGTCGTGCTGTAGCAATGCCCTTTGGCCTGAAAAATCTGGTCCTGCGCAATCGCTCCAAACTGGCTGATGGCGCCGTCCACCGGGCAGATCCAGGTGCTCTCGGCCAGCGGGCGTGCGCCGGGTGCCAGTGCACGGGTAAAAAAGTCGTTGAAGCAGGGGTATGCCGCTAAGCTGGGCTCTGCGGCCTCTGCCATGTTCACTTGGTATTTCCTGGCGAACCAGGCAATCAAACGGGTGGTCAGGCGGCCCCAGCGGCGTGTGGCGACCCAGCCACCGAAGGCAGTGAGGGCTTTTTTGGGCAGGAGGTATTGGGGCAATACCGATAAACGATCAGTCAATGGGGCTCCGGAAGCTGCTGAAATTATAGGGAGTGGCCTATAGTGGCGGCAT
>CAIWRE010000355.1 GCA_903914985.1 uncultured beta proteobacterium
ACTTCAGGCGCGGTGCGGCTGGCATAGGGCGGGTGGTTGGGGCAATAGCGTTGCAGCAGCTCGCGTGACAAGGGCGTTTGCCACATCAACTTGCCATCGTGAGGGCGCACGGTGAGCGTGGCGTAACCAAACGCATCCAGCGCGTTGCGCGTCTGGCGTCGCTCGCGCGCACCGGCCAGGTGCATGGCCATGCGGGCCAGCAGCTCCGGGGGCTTGACGGGTTGGTTGATGCAATCGGCTGCACCAGATTGAAGCGCTTGTACCAAGTGCTCAGGGTGGCCGGCGCCGGCCAAAAATATCAGCGGCGCGGCACTGGTTTGTGCCAAAGCCTTGAGGCGGCGGGCCAGGTCAAATCCATTGCCGTCTTGCAACTGCGTATCCAGCAGCACCAGGTCGGGCGGCGCAAGCGCAATCTGGGCCATAGCGGCCGCTGCGCTCTCCAGCGCAACCGCGCTGTACCCTGCGTCCTCGAGCAAGGCTCCGAGTGCTTTGCACTGCAGGGAGTCCGAACTCACCACCCACACCAATTCGCCCTGCCCGGAGCGTGTGAAAGTAGACGGCGCAGTGGCCGTGGAAAGGGACTCGGTCATGTGCGCACCATTTGAATGCGCCAAGACGCCGCAATACAGTGCACGGGCGGGCAGCAGGGATTCATGAGGGGGTTTCTCCGTGAACAATGACAGTGACCTGGCAAACATTGCAGAATCCATGCCACCGGCCTTTGGCGTATGCTTTTGATTCACGGCATGGCACTTGCTTGGAATGCATCGACGCTCTGCCCACCTTTTTGAACCGAGACACGGACCCCTTATGGAACTTACCCCGCGAGAAAAAGACAAACTGTTGCTCTTTACCGCAGCACTGCTGGCCGAACGTCGCAAGGCCCGGGGCCTGCTGCTCAACTACCCCGAGGCGATGGCGCTGATCAGCGCTGCGGTCATGGAAGGCGCACGCGACGGTAAGACGGTCGCCCAACTCATGAGCGAGGGACGCACCGTGCTGACCCGCGCCGACGTGATGGATGGCATCGCGGAGATGATTCCGGACATCCAGGTCGAAGCCACCTTCCCCGATGGCACCAAACTGGTGACCGTGCACCAGCCCATCGTTTAAGCCCTCTCAACCTTTTTACCTTCACAGCGAAACACCATGAACCATTCACTGCGCAATGCACTGCTCCTGATCGCAAGCTTGTCTCTAACCACGCTGGCGCGCGCCCATGGGGGCACCGACCTGGCAGAACACCACGCCTTGGGACTGGTCGATGGATTCCTGCACCCCTTTAGCGGGCTGGACCACCTGGCGGCCATGCTGGCGGTGGGCTTTTGGAGCGCCTTAAGCACGCGCCGCGTCTGGCTGGCACCCTTGGCATTCGCCAACATGGTGTTGGTGGGCGCACTCATGGGCTTGTCGGGCGCCACCCTGCCTGCGGTCGAGCCCTTGGTCGCGGCGACCGTCTTGGCACTGGGTTTGCTGATTGCCACGCGGGCGCAAATGCCTGGTACGGTGGCAGCCGCCTTGGCGGGCAGCTTTGCGGTGTTTCATGGCATGGCGCATGGCGTCGAATTTGCGGGTAGCAGCCCGGTCGACGTGCTGGTGGGCATGGTGGCAGGCACGATGGTGCTGCATGTGGCTGGCCTGGCAGCGGGACTGGCATTGCGCGCGCACAGCGTGTGGTGGCCCCGCGTGGCTGGAGCGGCCTTGGCGCTGTGGGGCGGTGCCCTGCTGGCCTCCCTGGTCTGAGCGGGCCCCGACATGACACCCGGAGAAATCATCACCGACGAAGGCAGCCATGTGCTCAATGCCGACCGGCGTAGCCTCACC
>CAIWRE010000356.1 GCA_903914985.1 uncultured beta proteobacterium
GGCCCTGGCGTCGGCCAGCAGCGCGGCGGCCTTGCTGTGGTGCGTGGCATGGCTGGAATGTGCACCCCTGGCGTGGCAAGCGCGCATGCAGACACTGTGGTACCTGCCCCTGTTGCTGCCCGCCGTGCTGTGGACGCTAGGCTTGCACCAGCTGACGCTGGTCTGGGGACTGGATGGCTCCGCCACAGGCCTGTGGCTCGCGCACACCCTGTGTGTTTTGCCCTATGTGCTGCTGACCTTGCAAGGGCCGTATGGCGACTTTGATCCGCGCTTGCAGACCGTGGCCGCCAGCCTGGGACGCTCGCACATGACCTACCTCTGGCGTATCAAATGGCCGCTGCTGCGTGCGCCGCTGGCCTCCTCGTTGGCGGTGGGGTTTGCGGTCAGCGTGGCGCAGTATTTACCCACTCTGTATGTGGGCGCGGGCCGGTTTGCCACCGTAAGCACCGAAGCCGTCGCCTTGGCCTCAGGGGGGCAGCGCTCGCTGATGGCGGCCTTTGCGCTTCTGCTGTGGGCACTGCCCGCGCTGGTGTTTGGCATGGCTGCAGTAGCAGCGCGCCCGCGCAAGTTCAGCCCGCGCCACGCCCTGCAGTAGGATTCCTCGGCCTATGGCAAACGAACACTCCCCTCCTCTTTTGCAACTCCAAATTCAGCGACTGCGCTCGCCTGCCGGGGTGCTGATTGCTGACCTTGCATTGGACGTTCCGGGTGGCGCGGTGCACACGGTGATGGGGCCTAGTGGCTCAGGCAAGTCCAGCCTTCTGGCAGCGGTCTGTGGCACCTTGGGTGCCGACCTGAGTTTTGAAGGCACGGTGGTCTTGAACGGCAAGCGCATCGACCACCTGCCCACGCACCGGCGCCGGGTGGGCTTGCTGCTGCAAGACGACCTGCTGTTTGCCCACCTGACGGTGCTGGAAAACCTGCTCTTTGCAATACCCGCAGGCCCACAGGCAGTGCGCAAGGCGCGGGCGATGGACGCGCTGGCGGAGGTGGAGTTGCAAGCCTTTGCCGATGCGGACCCCGCCACCCTGTCGGGCGGACAACGCGCGCGGGTGGCACTGGCCCGCGCCTTGTTGGCCGGGCCGCTCGCACTGATGCTGGATGAGCCCTTCTCCAAGCTCGATGCGCCCCTGCGCCAGCGCATGCGGGCGCTGGTGTTTGCTGCGGTGGCCGCGCGTGGCATTCCGGCCATTCTGGTAAGCCATGATGCGGCCGACGTGGCCGATCCCCGGCGGCTCACCGTGCTGGCCTGAGGTCTACGGCTCTGCGCCGACAATGCCCCCATGCTTGACCGCTTTGTCCTGTCCCTCATCCGCCCGCCCCTTCAGGTGGTAGCACGGGCGCTGGTGCGTGCCGGCGTGGGAGCCAATACGCTGACTTGGATCGGCTTTGCATCAGGCATTGCGGGCGCAGGGCTGATTGCCCAGGGAATGTTCGGCGCTGCTTTGCTGGCCATTGCCCTGTCGCGCCTGTGCGATGCGCTCGATGGCGCGGTGGCGCGGCTCACCCAA
>CAIWRE010000357.1 GCA_903914985.1 uncultured beta proteobacterium
AGTTCCTATGTGGCCACACCCGGTGACACGATTGGCAAAATCCAGCCGCGCGTGCCCCAGTGGCGGGCTGTCGCCTTGGCCAATTACCGCTGGGACGCGCAGTTGAGCACCTCGCTGGGTGTGCGCTACAGCGGTGACCAGTTCTCGACCTTGGACAATTCCGACGTCAACGGCTTTGCCTACACCGCCGCCAGCCGGTTCACGGTGCTGGACCTGCGCGCCCGGTATGCGATTCAGCCCAAACTCGTTGCGGCGCTCGGCATCGACAACCTGACGAACACCGAATACTGGAACTACCACCAATATCCCGGGCGCACCTTGGTGGCGGAGCTGAAGTACGACTTCTAAGGCGTGACGCGTGTGTTTCAGGCAGCAGCCTGAAACACCGCATCTAACTGCGCCATCCAAGCCGCCTTCTGCGCGTCGCTGGCAAAGCTGGCTTCAAAGCTGTTGCGCGCGAGCTGCCAGGCGTCCTGCACGGTCAGCTCGGGCAGGGCCGCAAAAGTCGCTTCAAAGTTGGTCAGCAAATAGCCACCAAAGTAGGCCGGATCGTCGGAGTTGAGGGTGATGCACAGGCCCTGGTGCAAGAGCGTGGCCAGGTTGTGCTGCGCCATGGTGTCGAACACGCACAGCTTGACGTTGGACAGCGGGCACACGGTCAGCGGCATGCGGCTCTGTTTTAAGCGTTGCACCAGCGCCGGGTCTTCGCTGCAGCGCACGCCGTGGTCAATGCGCTCCACCTGCAGTACGTCCAGCGCGCTGTGGATGTAGGCCGGTGGGCCTTCCTCGCCCGCGTGGGCCACCACATGCAAGCCCAGCGCGCGGCACTGGGCAAACACGGTGGCAAATTTTTCGGGCGGATTGCCCCGCTCGCCCGAGTCCAAGCCGACGCCCACAAAATGTTCGCGGTAGGGCAGCGCGGCTTGCAAAGTCTCGATGGCAGATGCCTCGGACAAGTGCCGCAGGAAGCACAAGATCAAACTGGCGCTGATGCCGTACTGCGCCTTGGCATCCGCGCAGGCGCGCGACAACCCGCCGATAACAGCACCCATGGACACGCCGCGCTCGGTGTGCGTTTGGGGATCAAAAAACAGCTCGGCGTGCACCACATTGTCCGCCTGGGCGCGCGCAAAATAGGCCATGGCCATGGCATGAAAGTCGTCTTCCTTGATCAGCACCGAGGCCCCGGCGTAGTACAGGTCCAAAAAGCTTTGCAGGTCGGTAAACGCGTAGGCGGCGCGCAGGGCTTCCACACTGGGGTATGACAGCGATATGCCGTTCTTGCGCGCCAGGGCAAAAATCAACTCGGGCTCCAGTGAGCCTTCGATGTGTATGTGCAGCTCGGCTTTGGGCATGCGCGCCAGCAGTGCGGGCAGATGGTTGCGGGTGAGGTGAGAGAAGTCCATGGCGAGTCGCTTAAGGTTTGTAGGGATCAATGATGCCGGCGTCGCGGGGCAAGCCCCCTTTGCCGATTTGGGCCAGATGCACCTCCACCTTGCGCACCCCGGTTTTGTCCAATTCCATGCGCAAGGCCCAGCCGCGGTTGTTGACGGGGTCTGAGAATCCGTCAAATACAAAGTTGCCCAGGCTGTAAAAAACCGGCTTGCCTTTGTAGCGTTGCGTGTCCTGCACCTGGTGCGGGTGGCCGCCGATCACCGCGTCGGCACCGGCGTCGATCATCACCCGCGCCAATTGCCGCTGGCGGGCGTTGGACACCGGGTCTTCCCAGCCCCAGTGCATGATGGGAATCACCACATCCGCCTTCCAGCGGTTGCGCGCGGCCTGGATGTCCCGTACCACCTGCGCGTCCTCGCTCCAGGCCACTCCGGGTCTGTCAGTGTCGGCCTCAAAGCTGCGGGGCTGGAACTCGTCGTAGCCCAAGAAGGCCACCCGCAGGCCTTTGCGCTCCACGATCCACGGCGTGTGCGCCTCGGTCAGGTTCATGCCGCCGCCATACACGCCCAGTCCGGCGGCTTTCAAAAAGCCCAGCATTTGCGCAAAGGCTTGCGGGCCGTAGTCGCCCGAATGGTTGTTGGCAACACCCACCGCGTCGAAATGGCGTTTCAGGTAGTTCAGGGTGCTGGGCGGCACGCGAAACACATTGGGCTTGTCGTCCTCGGGGCTGCCGACGGTGGCGACCACGCACTCCAAGTTGCCCACGCGAATGTCAGCCTCGCGGAACAGCTTGGCAAACCCTGCGAAGGGGTCGCGGCCCCGGCGCATGGCTTGGATGGGTCCGTCCTCCAGCATGATGTCACCGACCACGACCAGCGAAACCGTATCTTTGCCCGGCGTTTCAGCGTGCAGCGTGGCGCTTGCCAACACCCACAGCCCAACGGCGAGCCATTTCCGGATCAGCGTGTTCATGGCGACACCTCCACCAACGCACAGCGGTACTGCAGCTCTTTGCCCAACAGCGGCGAATACAGTGAAACGCGCCCGGTCAAGGCGTCAGGCGCCGGATTGCGCAATGCCACAGGCTGCAGGTACTGGAGGTGCTGCATGACTATGGGCTGACGCCGGGTGTTGTAGTAGAGGTACATATTCACGCTTTCAATCGGGGTGCCGGCTTGGCCGGGCGCGGCGGCCAGCACGATGGCCTTGATCCGAAACCGGTTGCCCACAGGCACCGCCGCCACTGTGTAGGGGTCGGTCGCAGGGTTGAAGGTGCGGTAATGCGTCTCGGAATTGACCTCAAAAGTGCATTGCAGTTCCGTTCCGGCTTGGGCCGAAACCATACCAAGCCACATCAGCAAAAAGGCAATAGTCGCAAACAAACGGCGTGGACAATGCTTCACGGCCAGGTCTCCAGGGTAGGGTGCAGGCCTCAGTTTATGCGCACAGGCCACGGGGCAGATCATCTTCAAAGTGGAGTTGAATGACGGATCCGGGGTTGGCATGGCATTTGCTCGTAAGGCACGCAGCTAGTTTTTTCTAGTCCCAAGTCAACTTTTTGACACTCGCAGCGACCCGACTACCGAACCGAAAGACCGCCATGCCCGCTTTGACAAACGCCCATGCCTGTTTGCCCCGCACAATGCACCGCGCACTGTGCGCCTTGGGCTTGTGGGCCCTCAGTTCTTGGGCACTTGCTGCGACTCCCATGGGACCGGTCGCCATGGCTCCAAGTGCACTGGCCGGCTTGGGTTCAAGCCACACCTACACTCCCGCTACGGGCGAAACCCTGTCGCGCATCGTGGCAAAGACGCTTCCGAACAGCCCGCTCAACGCTGAACTGCTCGCGCAGGCCTTTGTGAGCTTGAATCCCCAGGCATTCAGTACCGACGGGAAAAGCCGCACTTTGACCGCAGCGGCCCTGAAGGTACCCAACCACAACCAGCTGGTTCAGCTGGTGCTGGCCAAGAATGAAGCAGCGCGCCCCGCAGTATTGGCTGCTTTGTCGATCGCGGATGCCAAAACGCCGGCACTGTTGCCGAGCCGCGCTGTAGAAAAACGAGAAAACTGGGTGCGCTATGCAGGCGGTCCGGTCAAAGCTCCCATGAATTTCGATGGCAGTGCCGAAGAACGCAAAACCTGGGTGCGTTACCTCGGAGCAGCTGTTCAGCGGGTTGTGAGCGGTACGCCACTGGCTGAAACCCTGCAGTGGGTGCACTACCCCCGCGTGGCGACCGCCACGACGCCTGCGGCGCCCCAGGCTGGCGCCGACACGCGCAACTGGGTGCGCTATACCGCAGGTCGCAGCTACCCTGCGCAGCAATTGGCACAGTTGTTTGACTGAGACCTACCAGCAGCTCCCTGCAGGCGTGCGATCTCCCCTTTGATTCACCGTCATCACGTTGCAAGCCGCATCGGTGGTGGCTTGGGTTCCAATCGCCGACGCCCGTACGCTGAAGGTGCTGGCGGTCGGCGAAGGAATGCTGAAGGAGTACCTGGTAGCCAGGTCTAATTGGCACTGCTGCGATGCAGCAGGCAACGCGCCACTGGCATAGCTCATATTGGTGGTGTACACCCTTTCCATGTACTGGGCCTGCTCCATCAGGCATCCCTGTGCCGCATTACGCCGCCCCTTGGCCACACTGGTGGTGTAGCTGCCATACGCCATGCGCGCCAGCACGCCTGCGATCACGACCACGACAAGCAACTCGATCAAGGTAAAGCCGCGCTCGCGGTTGAAGTGCAATTTGGTGTGCATAGTGTTCATTTCACATTTCCATGAGTGCCGGCGATCCATGAGTTCAACGCGCCAGGCGCGAATACAAGGATATCGCTGGATTGCAAACATATTTGCTTTTTAATTTGTATATTATTGCCGAGGGTTTGCCCCTGTTTCCATCGATTTCATTACTATTGTCCGAATGACCAACCACAGCCTTGATTGCCGAGCCGACCGGGGTATCACCTTGGTGGAAACGATGGTCGCACTCACCATCATGGTTGTGCTACTGATGGTGGCCGTGCCGGCGTACAGATCGACCATTGAAGGCAATCGCCGCGTCACCTACGCCACTGAGCTGCTGGAAGATTTGACGCTGGCGCGCAGCGAGGCCATCAAAAGAAACAGGCAGGTGGTGGTGTGCGCATCCTCGACCGGTGCCGCTTGTATTACGACCCCGGGAGGCACGCCCAGCGACTGGCAGGTTGGCTGGATGACCTATGTCGACATGAATGGCGACGGTGTGTTCAATCCGGGCGAGACTGTTTTGCGGGCCCATCCCGCAGTGAATTTGCCAACGGGGTGGAGCGCAACACACAATCTCACTCCCTATACCGTCCCATTTCGGCCCACAGGAGAAATTTCCGGGGTCGGTAGTGGCGGATTCAGGATTTGTATCGTTGACACTGCCGTGACCTGCAATAACGCTGGGATTGCTAGTGCAACGCGATATTCCAACATTGTGGCGACTGGCGCAGGTCGGCTGCGCATTGAATCCAAATAGGCGTTAGCGGCGCCCCGCTCGCCCCGGCACCTTGGTGATAATGCGCGTCAATTCAAACGACGCCCCCATCACCAAGGAAATGACGATGACCACTCCCGAGCACCCTGCCCACCCGGCACCCACCGACTGGAAGCACGATGGTGTGCGCGTGGTACCCGGTGATCAGCTCGACGCCAACGTGCCGTCCACACCGGGCATGGACCGCAAGGCGGCCATCAACTTTGCCCGCGTCGGTGCCCAAAAGCTGTGGGCGGGTACCGTGCATATTCACCCCAATGCCAAGACGGGCGCGCACCACCACGGGCCGCTGGAAAGCGTGATTTATGTCGTCAAAGGCCGCGCGCGCATGCGCTGGGGCAATGCTCTGGAATTCACCGCTGAGGCGGGTCCGGGCGACTTTATTTATGTGCCGCCCTTTGTACCGCACCAGGAAATCAACGCCAGTGCCGACGATGCGCTGGAATGCGTGCTGTGCCGCAGCGATGGCCAGGCCATTGCGGTGAACATGGACATTGAGCCGGCCGAGAAGCCCGAAACCGTGCTGTGGATTGATCCCACCCATCCCCACGGTGGCGTCTGACGTGGGGCCGGGCCAAGGCCTGGTGCGCGCCAATGTGCTGTGCATGCTGTCCATGCTGGTGTGGGCGGTGGGTCTGCCTGCCGCCGATCTCCTGATCGGACCGGTGCCTGCACTGCCGCTGACTGCGGCACGCATTGCCATCGCTGCGATCTTTCTTCTTCCACTCTGGTGGATTTCTGAAGGGAGCCAAGCCTTGCGCGAGGCGCACTGGGGCAAAGGATTCCTCGTGGGCGGTGGCGGCCTGGGGCTGGGTGCTTTCATGCTGCTATTGGGGCAGGCCAAAACCAATATGGTGACCGTTGCCGTGATCTCTGCAGCCATGCCGGTGGTGGGCATCGCCATCGAGGTGGTGCTCGATGGTCGCAAGATGAGTCTGGC
>CAIWRE010000358.1 GCA_903914985.1 uncultured beta proteobacterium
ACGCTGGTGGCCAACCTCAAGGCTCAGACGGCGGCAATTGATGGCGAACGCCGAAGGATACGGACAGCCCTTGATACGCTCAGAGACGAGATACGCGAACCGCTTGAAGCGTGGGAAAAACGAGAAGAAGCCCGAAGGGCCGGACATCAAACGGCAATCAGGACGATATCTTCCATTGGGCAATTGTTAGGACCAACAGCCGAAGCAATTGAACTGGATCTGGACAAGGCCGAAAAAATCTACAAGGGCCGCGACTGGGAAGAATACTATCCTGATGCCAATGCGGCATTCAATGAGCTTACCAAGTTGTGCCGGGCGGAACTGGACAAAATGGCATTGCAGGCGGAGCTTCAGGCCGAACGTGCTAAAATGCTCGCAGAGATCGAGGCCGAACGGACCAAGCTCAAAGCCGAACGCGACGAGATCAACCGGGCAAAAGCGGAGATGGCGGCGGCAAACGCTCCAATCCCAACGGAACCAAGCCCGGTCGTAATTGAACCTGAACCGACACCAACGCCGATCAGCAGCAAGCCGAAAACCTACACCGAACTCAGCGAATCAACTTTCGTCCAGATGGCTCATGCGATTAACGAACTGGTCGCAATTATCAACAAAAACATCCATTCATTGCCTACAAGCGACTCGGCCACGCAAGGGTGAAAAAATCACCGTGGACGACGTGAAACTGGACCTGGCGGCTATGTTGCCAGCGGACAAAACTTACTACTCGTTCGCAGGCTCTTTGACAACGCCTCCCTGCTCCGAAGGTGTGAACTGGATGGTCTTGAAGAACCCCGTCACCCTGGGTGCTGAACAGATCAAGTCGTTCCGCCGCCTGTTCAATGCCAATGCACGCCCCATTCAGCCTTTGAACGGCCGTGTGATTCAAGAATCCAAGTAAGTCTGCTTCTTGCGCCTATTTGCTTTACGCGTATGGATTGTGCTTTGCAGCGTGCTGACTGCGGCCTGCGAAGAAAGCCCTGTGGCCCGTTGCGTGCAGTCGCGCCTGAAGGTCTGGGACTCCAACTCCGAAAAAACGCCTTGGCGTATTGCAGCGGCGACAGGAGAATCCAGGAGCGATTACGAGGTTAAAGCCCGCAAGTGGTGCACGCAAGAACTGGGAAATTGATAGCAACAAAAAACGCCCCCACCAGGGGCGTTTTTTTTATGCTTTCTGGCGGAGAGAGTGGGATTCGAACCCACGGTACCTTGCGGTACGCCTGATTTCGAGTCAGGTACATTCGGCCACTCTGCCATCTCTCCGTGATTCGCCGTGGAAGGCGAAGCCGCGATTCTATCAGGCGCGAAGTGCGTCCAAACCGCCCATATAGGGGCGCAGCACCTCGGGGATGGTGACTGAACCATCGGCATTTTGGTAGTTCTCCACCACCGCCACCAAAGTGCGGCCCACGGCCAGGCCGGAACCGTTCAAGGTGTGCACGAATTCGTTCTTGCCTTGGGCGTTTTTGAACCGGGCTTGCAGACGGCGGGACTGGAAGGCCTCGCAGTTGGACACCGAGCTGATCTCGCGGAAGGTGTTTTGGGCGGGCAGCCACACTTCTAGGTCGTAGGTCTTGGCGGAGCCAAAACCCATGTCGCCGGTGCAAAGGCTCATGACGCGATAAGGCAAACCCAGCTTTTGCAGAATCGCTTCGGCGTGGGCTGTCATTTGCTCCAGCGCTTCGTAGCTGTGGTCCGGGTGCACGATTTGGACCATTTCGACCTTGTCGAACTGGTGCTGGCGGATCAGGCCGCGCGTGTCGCGACCGGCACTGCCTGCCTCCGAGCGGAAGCAAGGGGTGTGGGCTGTGAGCTTGATGGGCAACTCGGACTCGGCCACCACCGTGTCGCGCACAAAGTTGGTCAGTGGCACTTCGCTGGTGGGAATCAAATAGAGCGCAGTGTTGTCGGGCTGGGCTTCGCCGTCCTGGCCGCCCTTTTTGGCGGCAAACAAATCGCCTTCAAACTTGGGCAACTGGCCGGTACCACGCAGGCTGTCGCCGTTGACGATGTAGGGGGTGTAGCACTCGGTGTAGCCGTGTTCCTGGGTTTGCACGTCCAGCATGAACTGGCTCAAAGCGCGGTGCAAGCGGGCCAAGGGGCCTTTCATCACGGTAAAGCGCGAGCCGGTGAGCTTGACGCCCATCTCAAAGTCCAAGCCCAGGGGCTCACCCAGGTCGACATGGTCTTGGATGGTGAAGTCCATGGCTTTGGGTGTGCCCCAGCTACGCACCACCACGTTGCCATGTTCGTCTGCACCGCGCGGCACGCTGGCGTGCGGCAGATTGGGTACCAGTTGCAGCATGGTGTGCAACTCGGCCTGGATTTGCTCCAGGCGCACGGCAGAGGCTTCGAGCTCGGTTTTGATGTCGGCGGTCTGCGCCATGACCGCGTCCACTTCAGCCTGCCCGGCAGGGCCTTTGGCTTTGAGTTGCCCGATTTGCTTGCTCAGGGCATTGCGCTTGGCCTGAATTTCCTCGGTGCGGGTTTGAATCGTTTTGCGCTCGGCTTCCAGGGCGGTAAAGGCATCGACGTTCAAAAATTGTTGGGGGGATTTGCGGGCTTCAAGTCCAGCAACGGCCTGCGCCAAGTCTTTGCGCAGCAAATTGATATCTAGCATGGTCTACTTTGTGGGGATGTGAGCGGGAGCGCATTGCCCCCAATTTTAAGAGGCGTCCGGCTTGAGGCCCTTGGGCAGCGGAAACTTCATGGTTTCCACCACTCCGTCCATTTTGCGAACGGACACGGCACCGAGTTCGCGCAGGCGGGCAATCACGGCCTGTACCAGCACGTCGGGCGCAGAAGCGCCTGCTGTGAGCCCTACGCGGGAGCGGCCCTCCAGCCACTGCGGCTGCAGTTCGTCCGCGTTGTCCACCATGTAACTGGCAGTTCCCAGTTTTTGAGCTACTTCACGCAGTCGGTTGCTGTTGGAACTGGTGGGGCTGCCGACCACGATCACCACATCGACCTGCGGGCTCATGACCTTGATGGCGTCTTGCCGGTTTTGCGTGGCGTAGCAAATGTCTTGCTGCTTGGGCTCGCGCACGCTGGGAAAGCGCGCTTTGACCGCGGCGGCAATTTCGCTGGCATCGTCCATGCTCAGCGTGGTTTGGGTCACCAGGGCCAGTTTGTCGGTTTGGCGGGGCTGCACACGGGCCACATCAGCCACGTCTTCCACCAGGTGGATGCCGCTGTCTAGCTGGCCCATGGTGCCTTCCACTTCGGGGTGGCCTTTGTGGCCGATCATGATGAACTCAAAACCCTCTTTGTGCAGCTTGGCCACTTCCACGTGCACCTTGGTCACCAACGGACAGGTGGCGTCAAACACCTGAAAGCCACGTTCATCCGCCTCGGTCTGCACCGCTTTGCTCACTCCGTGGGCCGAAAAAATCAGGGTGGAGCCGGGAGGCACGTCGCTGAGTTCTTCAATAAAGATCGCGCCTTTTTCCTTCAGGTCGTTCACCACGAAAGTGTTGTGCACAATTTCATGGCGCACATAAATAGGCGCGCCAAACTTGGTCAGCGCACGCTCCACAATTTCAATGGCCCGGTCCACCCCGGCGCAAAAGCCGCGCGGCTCAGCCAACAGGATTTCGCTGCCACTGGCAAGCGCTGGTGCGTGGCTAGGTAGCTCAGTCATAGGACACCAATCACTTTCACTTCGAAGCTGACCGGATGCCCGGCCAGGGGATGGTTGAAATCAAACAGTACTGCCCCGCCGTCCTCACCGGACTTGACCTCTTGAACGGCACCCGCGTAGCTGCCCTGGCCATCGGGCGTAGGAAACTGCACCACGTCGCCCACGGTGTAGCTTTGCGCAGGCGCGCCGAGTTGGCGCAGCAGTTTGTCCGCCACCCATTGCACCATCTCGGGGTTACGCGGCCCGAATGCTGCGCCGGCGGGCAGCGAAAACGTTTGATGCGCGCCCTCTTCCAAATCCAGCAGGCAGCGCTCCACCTCGGGCGAAAGTTCGCCGGTGCCCAAACTGAGCGTGGCGGGCTTGTCGTTGAAGGTATTGATGATGTCGCCCGCAGGGCCCGACAAGCGGTAGTGCAGCGTCAAAAAAGACGTGGCGGTAATACGGGGAAGGCTGGTGGTCATGCAAGTCTCGATAAACTGGCTCGCATTGTAGAAACTTCCATCCTCCATGCCCCTCAAAGACCTGCCGCCCGACGCCCGCCCGCGCGAGAAGCTGCTCGCGCGCGGCCCCGGTGCCCTGAGCGACGCGGAGTTGCTCGCGCTGTTGCTGCGCACAGGCATCCAGGGCAAAGGCGTGCTGCAATTGGCGGACGAATTGTTGCAGCTGCCCGGCAAGGGCGGTCTGGCGGCACCGGGCTTTGGCGGTATTGCCGGGCTGCTCAACGCAACTGCTGAAGACCTTAAGTCCGTCAAAGGCCTGGGGCCGGCAAAACGGGCCGAGCTGGTGGCGGTGCTGGAACTTGCCCGCCGCGCCATGGCCCAGCGCCTGCAAGAGCGCACGGTGTTTGCCTCGCCCCAAGCGGTAAAGCAATACCTTCAGCTCCACTTATCCGCTCTGTCGCATGAAGTGTTTGCCGTGCTGTTTTTGGACGCCCAAAACCGGCTGCTGACCATGGAAGAGCTGTTTCGCGGCTCGCTCACGCAAACCAGCGTCTACCCGCGCGAAGTGGTCAAGCGTGCACTGCACCACCATGCCAGTGCGGTGGTGCTGGCCCACAACCACCCCAGTGGCACGGTGCAGCCCTCGCGCGCCGACGAATTGCTCACCCAGACTTTGAAGGCGGCATTGGCACTGGTGGACGTGCGGGTGCTGGACCACATCATCGTGGCGCAGGGCGATGCCCTGTCCATGGCAGAGCGGGGCTTGGTGTAATGGCCGGGCTCGCAGACCTGAAACGGCTCAAAAAAGAAATTGACGCCGCTGCCGCCTTGGCACAGGCCAAGCTGGAGGCCGAACGCGCCGCGGCCGCACTGGTCGCCAAACGCCAGGCTGCAACGCGCAACCTGTTTCAAGCGGCAGTGGGCAAAGTTCAACTGCTGGCACCCACGGGATTGGCGGACATCAAACCTGCGCCGCCCGCCCCCACTCCGTTGCAATACGAACGCGACGCCGCTGCCGCCCTGCAAGAGTCACTCAGCGACGAGGTCGATGTCACCACCCTGCTCGACACCGACGAGCACTTAAGCTTTCGCCGCCCCGGCGTTGGCATGGACGTGGTGCACAAGCTGCGCAAGGGCAAGTGGAGCATTCAGCGGCAGATTGACCTGCATGGTCTGCGCAGCGACGAGGCGCGGGATGCACTGGGCAGCTTTGTGCGCGAGGCCCACAAGCACGGCATTCGCTGTGTGCGCGTGGTGCATGGCAAGGGCTTGGGGTCGCCCGGCAAAGCGCCGGTGCTCAAAGACAAGGTGCATCGCTGGCTGGTGCAAAAAGCCGAGGTGGTGGCCTTTGTGCAAGCCCAGCCCGCCCAAGGTGGCGCGGGCGCGCTGCTGGTGTTGCTGCAACCGGTGCGTCGAGCGCTGCCCGTCGCGCCCTGACGCTCAATACCCGTTTGGCTTATTTGCCAGCGTTCGGAAAGAACAACTGCTGGCCGTCAATTTTGTAAGCCGCGATGACTGCTTGGCCCGACGGGCTGGTCACCCAGTCCACAAACTTTTGCGCATCCGCCGCCTTGGTGTGGGGATGGCGCGCCGGGTTGACGACCATCACGCCGTATTGGTTGAACAAGCGGCTGTCACCTTCCACCAGCACCTTGAGGTCACCCCGGTTTTTGAAGCTCAGCCAGGTACCTCGGTCGGTCAGCACATAAGCACCGGTGGCCGCTGCCATATTGAGCGCCGGGCCCATGCCGCAGCCGCATTCTTTGTAGCCGCTGCCGCGTGCTTCAGGGGCAGGTGTGAGCTTCCAAAAGCGCAGCTCGGCGGCGTGGGTGCCACTTTTGTCGCCGCGCGAGACAAAGGCTGCGTTGCTCGCAGCCACTTTGGCCAGGGCCGCAGCGATGTCTTTGCCCTGCAGCTTGGCCGGGTCCGCGCCGGGGCCGACCAGCACAAAGTCGTTGTACATCACCGCAAAGCGTTTGATGGCAAAGCCTTCTGCCACGATTTTTTCTTCGGCCACTTGGTCATGTACAAACAGCACATCGGCGTCGCCGCGGCGGCCCATGTCAATGGCCTGGCCGGTGCCCAGCGCCACAACTTTCACCTCC
>CAIWRE010000359.1 GCA_903914985.1 uncultured beta proteobacterium
CCAGTGGCTGATCCTGGTGGGCGACCGGTTCGGCTTTGTGCCGTTTGCGCTGGTATCGGTGCTGTTTTCATTTGCGCTGATTCCCACCACCATGACCACCATTCGCGAGCCGCGCCAGACCGAAGCGCCGTCAATGAACCTGCTGGCCTTGTTTGCGGTGTCGCCCATCGGCTTTATTGCCGCCCTGGGCTCAGGACTGATCAACGGCACTTTTTACAGCCTGGGCAACGTGTTTGGCCAGGGCGTGGGCTTTAGCGACAACCGCACTGCAGCGTTCATGGCCATCACGATTCTGAGCGGCGCAGCCTTTCAGTGGCCGGTGGGGCATTTATCGGACCGCTACGACCGGCGCTGGATTTTGTTTTGGATTTGCGTCATATCGGCCATGCTCGCCGCCGTGGGCTTTTACCTGGCGCGTGAGTATGAAAACTTTTTGATTCTGCTGGGAGTGCTCTACGGGGCCATGTCTTTTGCCATCTACGGCTTGAGCGTGGCGCACACCAACGATTTGATTGAGCCAGCCAAGGTGCTGGAGACCACAGGGGGACTCTTACTGCTCTACGGCATTGGAGCCACTATTGGCCCGACCCTGGCCGGCGGTTTGATGGACTACATCGGACCGGAAGGCTTGATGCTGTATTTCTCGATGGTGCTTGGCGTTCTCGCGCTGGCCGTGTGGTATCTCACCAACCGCCAAGGCCACGAGCTGCCCGTGCCTGCGCACCGCGCCGACTACGTGATGATGGACGCCAGCTCACAGGCTGTGCTGCAAATGGACCCACGCGGTGTGGCCCCGGCCGAGCTGGATGAAGCCACTGGCATTTGATCGACAACCCCAACCCTAACGCACCATGAACCCAGTCGCATTCACCCAAATGAAGGATGGCACCGCCGAAGACTACCGCCTGCTGCAATCGCTGGAGCACGACTACATCCGCACCCTGCCCGACCGGCTAATGACGGCGCTGGAAGGACTGGGCGACTCCTTGCAGGGCTACCAGGTCAGCCGCCTGGAGCATTCTTTGCAAAGCGCCACCCGCGCCGAAAAGGATGGCGCCGACATTGACTGGATCGTGGCTGCGCTGTTGCACGACATCGGCGACGTACTGGCGCCCGACAACCATTCCCAAATGGCCGCGTCCATCCTGCGACCCTATGTGCGCGCCGAAGTGACATGGGTGATTGAAATGCACGGTCTGTTTCAAATGAAGTACTACGCCCACCACGTGGGACGTGATCCCAACGGTTATCTGGCCTATGTCGACCACCCGTGGTTTGAGAGCTGTAACCGCTTTTGCGAGCGCTACGACCAGGCCGCCTTCGACCCCGCGTACCCCAGCAAACCACTGAGCTACTTCGAACCGATGCTGCGCGAGGTGTTTGGGCGCCAGGCCTTTGATCCGGCGGTGCTGGCCTTGCCAGCCTAGCGCGTATCCCGCTCAGCGCTGGGCGAGCGCCTTTTTCACGTCGCCCAGCAGTGAGGCGCTATCAGGCGTGGTGATACTGGAATAGCTGTCAATCAGCTTGCCATCACGGCCCACCAGGTATTTGTAGAAATTCCATTTGGGCTCGCCACCGCCCGCTTTGGCCAGCTCCTGAAACAGGGGATTGGCGTTTTTGCCCTTGACCACCGATTTCTCGAACATCGGAAACTTCACGCCGTAGGTGTTGAAACAAAAGTCAGCAATCTCTTTGGCTTTGCCGGGCTCTTGCTGGCCAAAATCGTTGGACGGAAAACCCAGCACCACCAAGCCCTGCGCGCTGTAATTGGCGTAGAGTTTTTCCAGGCCTTCGTATTGGGGCGTGAACCCGCAGTAGCTGGCGGTGTTCACCACCAGCAGCACCTTGCCGGAGTATTGGCACAGGTTCTGGGGCGCGTCGTCTTGCAGGCGGTTAAACGTTTTTTGTAGCAATGCCGGGCAGGCCGCGGGTGAGGCTTCGGCTGCCTGCGACGCCACGCCGCCGGACAACAAGGCACACAGCACGACGGCAGGGGCCGCGAAACGCAAATGCAAACGGGCCATGGCAGCAGTCAAAAAAGAGGGGGAGCAGCTTTTTGCTTTGAACCACGGGCCTATCAGGCCATGGTCACCGCAATAAACGCCAGCAAAAACATGAGCACGGCGCCTGCAAGGGGCAGCACGATGGGCATCATGGGGACAATTTCTTCCACAACATCGTGAGAGGCATCGTGGGGGGCTTCGTGGTGTGCAGACATGGTATTTCTTTCAACAAATCGGGCTGCGCCCGGAGTTTGGCGCTTTAACCTGATTTTACCCACACCAAGCCCAAAGTGCCCCTGCAGGCCCGCTTGCCCTGCGGAAAATCACCGATCGGCCCGCAAAGAGCTGGATTTTTGTGTTTTTTTGTAAATTTTGGACCTTGCCTGTCAACCAGCTCTGGGGCTACCGCGTGATAGGTGAAACCATTGAACACGAAGGTGTCAGTGACCTGACCCACCTAACCCTGACTTTTATGCAAAAAACACCGATCGCAATGCCTGAAAAAGGCACGTACAAGTGGCAGTTGTTCAGCTATTGGTCGGACGAATACCGCCAAACCCGCGCCGACCACTCGGCTTACATCGCCCTGAATTTTGCCGGCGCACTCGATGTCTGCCGCACCAAACTGCAGGCGCTGATGCAGCACCACAGCCAGCACGCGGCAGACGCCGGCTGCGGCCACCGCCACCACCGCGCCATCGAGCGCCTGCAAAACACCCTCAGCGGCGCCGCCATGGCGTATGAGAACAGTTTCCAGCGCCACTGAGCGCACCGCTGCGGGCCTGTGCGCCGTCTTTCAGCCAGGCACGCCCACCACACGCAGCACCTCGTGGGCGTAGGCTTCCAGTTTTTTCACCCCCATCCCACTGATTCCCTGCAGATCGTCCATGGTCTGAGGTGCACGCTGCGCAATCGCCGCCAGCGTGGCGTCGTGAAAAATCACATACGCCGGTAAATTGTGTTCGCGCGCCACCTCGGCGCGCCAGGCCTTGAGTTCGGCATAGCGCTGTAAGGCCCGACCATCCAACTCAATCGGCGCTTTGACGACCGTTCTTCCCGCCGCCAGGCGGCCCTTGGGTGTTTTGGGCTGCGACACGGATTCACGCAACAGCACCTGCACCTCGCCTTTCAAGATGGCGCGGGACTGCGCGGTCAACACTAAGGTGTTGAAGGCCTGCACATCGACCATGACTGCCCCCATGGCCAGCAGTTGGCGCAGCACGCCACGCAGCTGCAACTCGCTCAAATGGGCACCCACGCCAAAGGTGCTCAGGCGTTCGTGGCCATGTTGCGCCACTTTTTCGGTCTTTTTGCCACGCACGATGTCCATCAACTGACCTGCGCCAAAGCTGATGCCGCTGAGCTTGTCGATGCGGTAAATCGTAGACAAGAGCATTTGCGCCGCCTGCGTGCCGTCCCAGACGGCGGGTGGCTGCAAGCAGTTGTCGCAGTTGCCACAGGGCTGACTGGCTTCACCGAAATAGGCCAACAATCGGGTGCGGCGGCAGTCTGTAGCCTCCGCCAAGCCGAGCAAAGCTTCGAGCTTGCCGCGCATGGATTGCTTGAATTCTTCCTCGGCAGGACCTTCATCAATCATGCGGCGCTGGTTCACGACGTCGCTCAGGCCGTAGCACATCCAAGCGTCGGCGCTCAATCCGTCGCGCCCGGCGCGACCCGTCTCCTGGTAATAGCCCTCGATGTTCTTGGGCATATCGAGATGCGCGACAAAGCGCACGTCCGGCTTGTCAATGCCCATGCCGAAGGCAATGGTGGCCACCATGACGACGCCTTCTTCACGCAAAAAACGGTCTTGGTGGGTCTGGCGCACCGTACTGTCCAATCCCGCGTGGTAGGGCAGCGCGTCAATACCCGCCTCGCACAAGGTGTGGGCCATGTCCTCGACCTTTTTGCGCGACTGGCAGTACACGATCCC
>CAIWRE010000360.1 GCA_903914985.1 uncultured beta proteobacterium
TGCGTGCTGGTGGCCACCGCCTCGTTTTGGGAAGGCATAGACATTGCGAGAGACGCTTTGCAGCTGCTGGTGATAGACAAGCTGCCGTTTACACCGCCGGACGATCCGCTGATGCAGGCACGCGCTGCTGCGCAAGAAGCCGGTGGCGGCAGTGCCTTTAAGAACGTGCATTTGCCGCAAGCCGCCATTGCCCTGAAGCAAGGCGCGGGCCGCTTGATCCGCAGCGAAACAGACCGGGGAATTCTGGTGGTGTGTGATGTGCGCCTGACCCAGATGGGCTACGGAAAAAAACTGCTGCAGAGCCTGCCGCCTATGCGCCGCCTGGACGATGCACAGGCCTGGTTAGACGCTTTGTCGGACCTGAGCGCTGAGCCCGACCTGCCGTTTTAAAACAGCTTGAGCCAGCTGCCGGTCTCGCCCACGCCGCCGCCGGCCAGGAACTTGGAGTGGGGATAGGTGGCTTCAAGCACGCGCTTGGCGTCGTCGCGCAAGCCTGCCAGGCCCAGCGCTTCGTAGGACTTGTAAATCACGAACAGGGCTTCTTCGACGGCAGGCACGTTGCGGTAGTCGGTCACTGCGGTCTGGGCGCGGTTGATGGCCGCTACATAGGCGCCCCGCTTGTAGTAGTACTTGGCCACGTGCACCTCGTACTTGGCCAGGGACTGCACGATGTAATTCATGCGCAGCAGCGCATCGGGTGTGTAGCGGGAGTCCGGGAAACGTACGCTGAGTTCGCGGAAGGCCTCGAACGATTCTTTCGACGCTTTCTGGTCGCGCTCGGCCAGGTCCTGGCCGGTGTAATTGCCAAAGATGCCCAAGTCTTCGTTGAAATTGGCCATGCCTTTGAGGTACAGCGCATAGTCCAGCGCGGGGCTGGCCGGGTGCAGACGCATAAAGCGGTCCAAAGTGGCGACGGCAGAAATGGGCTCGCCGGCCTTGGTTTGGGCGTAGGCCTTGTCCAGTTGGGCTTGCTGAGCCAAGGGCGTCCCAGCGGCACGGGATTCCAGCTTGTCCAAGAGTGGGATGGCTTTTTCCCACTGACTATTGCCCATCTCTTCTTTGGCGTCGGCGTACAGCTCTGTGGAGCTCCTGCCCGCTGATTTGTCCAGGGTGGCGGTTGAGCAGCCGACCATCAACGCTGCCGCCAGGGGAAGGACGAGCGCGTAAACGACCGATAATTTGACTCTCAACATCATGAAAACTTTCGTGGACCAGGGCAAAACCATTATATCGACCGACCCCGCAGCTCACGATGTCCTCAACGACGTTCATGAGCAGGATGAGGCGGAGGCACTGGCCCAGGATTCAGAGCTGCGCGCAGCTCCGGTGGCGCTGGCCCAGCATGGCGAGCGGCTGGACCGCGCCCTGACTTTTCTGGCGCCTGAGTTTTCGCGCAGCTATGTGCAGCAACTGGTGGACGCAGGCGCAGCACAGGTCAACGGGCGGGTGCTGAGCAAACAGTCGCACAAGGTCAAGGTGGGAGACCTGCTGCAACTCGAATTGCGCGCTACGCCCCAAAGCCAGGCCTTCAAGCCCGAGGCCATGGCACTTGACGTGATTTACCAGGATGCGCACCTGATGGTGATCAACAAGCCTGCCGGTTTGGTGGTGCATCCCGCGCCGGGCAACTGGAGCGGCACATTGCTCAATGGCTTGCTGGCGCACGACCCCGAGATCGCGCAAGTGCCGCGCGCGGGCATCGTGCACCGCCTGGACAAGGACACCAGTGGCTTGATGGTGGTGGCGCGCAACCGACTGGCCATGGACGCACTTGTGCAGGCCATCGCCGCGCGCACTGTGAGTCGCCAGTACCTGGCCGTGGGCCACAAACCCTGGAGCGGCGCAGCCATGGTGAGCGTGAATGCGCCCATAGGCCGTGACCCGCGCAACCGCCTTCGGATGGCCGTAGTGGATTTACTCAAAAACGCCGGCAAGACGGCACAAACCGACATCCACTTCATGGGCAACTCGGTGGACGCCTGTCTGGTGCGCTGTGTGCTGCACACGGGGCGCACGCACCAGATCCGGGTGCACATGGCGTCCATCGGGCACGCGCTGGTGGCCGACGCGGTGTACGGTGGCAACCCGCTGTTGGGAATGCAGCGCCAGGCTTTGCATGCATTCAGACTGGCTTTTGCGCACCCGGTGAGCGGCGAGCCCCTGGCCTTTGAGGCACCACCCCCGTCAGATTTTTTGGATTTGCTGGGCGCGCTGGGGCTGGGGCTACAATGAAGGCCAACGCACGGGCTGCCTGAGGGCTCCCCGTCGCGGCCCCTGGCGCAGTGGAAACAGGCAATGCCCGCCCGGCTGCCCTTCCATCCCGCCCTGAACTTTCAGTTTTCGTCAGTCCTCGCCAGTGTGCGGGCCCCTCGTTCGGAAAACCTTTTGCAATGATCAACACCGCCGAAGCTACGCGCGTCCTGGAGACGGCTCTGATTTGCGCCCACCAGCCTTTGTCCGTGAAGGACATGCGCACCCTGTTCCAGGACGAGGTGGGTGCCGACACGCTCAAAGACATGCTGGACGATCTGGCCAGCCTGTGGACGGGTCGCGGTGTGGAGTTGGTGCAGGTGGCCAGTGGCTGGCGCTTCCAAAGCCGTCCCGAAATGCGAGAGTTTTTGGACCGGCTGCACCCCGAAAAGCCGCCGCGATACACCCGCGCGACGCTGGAAACGCTGGCCATCATTGCGTACCGTCAGCCGGTGACGCGCGGCGACATGGAAGACATCCGTGGCGTCACTATCAATTCTTTGCTGATCAAGCAACTCGAAGACCGGGGCTGGGTCGAAGTCATCGGTCACCGCGAAACGGTGGGACGCCCCGCTTTGTTTGCCACGACACGGCAGTTTCTGGATGATTTGGGCCTGCAGTCGCTGGCCGAGTTGCCTGCGCTGGACCCGGTGGGTGAGCGCGTGGACGGCGAGCCTGACGCTTTTGCAGCGCTGGTGCAAGACTCCGACCCGACCGGCGATTTGCTGGAGTCTGCCGAAGCCGCCGAAGCTTCCGAACTGTTAGAAGCTGCAGAAACCTCTGCGACTGACTTGGCGGTTGAACCCGCGACTGAATTGAACCCCTTACCCCAGGTGGACGCTGCCGCGGACCCTGCTACGCCATGAACGATACCCCTGTGCCAGACCAGTCTCCCAACGTGCCGTCCCCCGAGGGCGAAACGCCCGCAGTGATTGAGGATGTGAGCCCCGCGGCAGCGCCGCAGGCTGAAGCCGTCAACGCGGAGGCGAGTTTGTTTGACCAGGTGGTCTCAGGCGAGTTTGATGCCTTGGATGAAGTGGCCGAGGTGATGCCGCACAAGCGCATCCTCACGCCCATGGCAGAGACGCCCAAGCTGCACAAAATTCTGGCGCAGTCCGGCATGGGTTCGCGCCTGGAGATGGAACAGCTCATTCTGGAAGGCCGGATTTCGGTTAACAACGAGCCGGCACACGTGGGCCA
>CAIWRE010000361.1 GCA_903914985.1 uncultured beta proteobacterium
CCAAGCTGCCAAGGGCGCCAAAGGCCAATGGCTGGCGACCATGCTGGCCGACCTGCAGGCCACCGGCAAGGTGCGCATGCTGACCCGCTCCACGGCCTTCGGCATCTACGACGGCAACACCGTGGGCGTGATTGAACGCACCGCGCCCGGTCTGGCCGATGCCGCCCATGGCGTGCCACGCCAGCGCATGCGCACTGTGCGGGCGAATGCCATCGTCATGGCCTGTGGTGCGCTTGAGCGGCCGCTGGTGTTTGCGGGCAACGACAAACCCGGCGTCATGCTCTCAGGCGCCGTGGGTGCTTATGTCAACCGCTATGCGGTGGCTTCAGGCAAACGCGCGGTGTTTTGCGTGAACAACGACGCTGCCTATGGCGACGCTTTGGCGCTTGCGCACGCCGGATCGCAGGTCAATGTGGTCGACTTGCGCAGCGTGGTGCAGCCCGGCCTGCTGGCGGCGGCCTCAAGCGCCGGCATCACCGTGCAAACCGGCAGCACGGTGACCGACGTTTACGGCCGCTTGCACGCCAAGCGCTGCCGCATTGCCGGATACGACGCCGCCACCGGCACTGTCATGGGCGGCCCGATGGAGTTGGACGTCGACCTGGTGGCCATGTCGGGCGGTTGGACGCCCACCGTGCACCTGAGCTCCCACCGCAACGTCAAACCGGTCTACCGCAGCGATATTGCCTGTTTTGTACCCGGCGGCTTTGACCGCGCACAGTTCGGGGCAGGTGCCATGGTCGGCAGCCAAACCTGGCAAGACGCCATTGCCTCCGGCTGGCAAGCGGGCGTCCAGGCGGCGGCCATCAACGGACGTAACTCCAACGACAGCGCGCCTGTCCTGGACGATGACACCAGCACAGCCTTTGTCCCCGCGGGAACCTTGCTGGCAAGCAATCCTTCCGACAAAGCCTTCATCGATTTTCAAAACGATGTCACGGTGGCCGATGTAGAGCTCGCCCACCGCGAGGGCTACCAATCGGTGGAGCATCTCAAGCGCTACACCACGCTGGGCATGGGTACCGACCAAGGGAAGACGTCCAATATCAACGGCTTGGGCCTGATGGCAGCCGCGCGTGGCATCGACGTCATGGCAGCAGGCACCACCACCTTCCGTCCGCCCTACACCCCTGCAAGCTTGGGTGCCCTGGCTGGACGCAATGTGGGGCCCCATTTCCAGCCCGAGCGTCGCACCTCCATGCACGACTGGCACATGGCCCATGGCGGCGTCAAGATGGAGGCAGGACTGTGGCTGCGCCCGCTGTGGTACCGCACCCACGGTGCCACGATAGGCGAGGCCTACAAGGCCGAGATGGACTTTGTACGCAGCTCGGTGGGCATTGCCGACACCTCCACGCTGGGCAAGATTGATGTGCAGGGACCCGATGCCGCCGAGTTTCTGGACCGCGTCTATGTCAATGGATTCTCCAAACTGACGGTGGGCAAAGCGCGCTATGGCTTCATGCTGCGCGAAGACGGCATCGTCATGGACGACGGCACGACCACGCGCATCAGCGACACCCAATTTTTCATGACCACCACGACCGCCCAGGCGGCCAAGGTCATGAGCCATCTGGAGTTTTTGCTCCAAGTGGTGTGGCCCACACTGCGGGTGACCGTGGCCTCGGTCACCGACCAATGGGCCGCCATGAGCGTGGCAGGTCCCCGCACACGCGACGCGCTGCAAGCGGCCTTCCCCCATCTGGACCTGAGCAACGCTGCCCTGCCCTTTATGGGCGTGTTGGACACCGTAGGCAGCGGTCCCTTGGCAGGGGTAGCGCTGCGCATCCTGCGCCTGACCTTCTC
>CAIWRE010000362.1 GCA_903914985.1 uncultured beta proteobacterium
CCAAGCCAAGAGGTGAAAGCATGAAGCGCCGTACCTGGATATTGAGCGCGCTGGGCGCTACCGGCGCATTGGTTGTGGGCTGGGGCGCCATGCCGCCACGATCGCGCACAGGCAACCCCGCAGACATGCTGTCCACCCAGGACGCTGTTGCACTGAACGGTTGGATCAAGATCGCGCAAGATGGATCTGTTGTGTTGGCCATGCCACGCAGTGAAATGGGCCAAGGCGTCTACACCGGTTTGTCCATGCTGGTGGCCGAAGAGCTCGATGTTGCACTGAACCAAGTGCACTTGGAACAGGCAGGTCCCGACGCCATCTATGGCAATGTGGCCATGCTGTTGGGCAGTCTTCCCTTTCACCCACTGGATTACCGCGAGGGCGCCAACCCCACTGCCATTCGCGCAGGCGAATGGGTGGTGAGCAAACTGGCCCGAGAACTCGGACTGATTGCCACCGGAGGCTCATCGAGCATTGCCGATGCATGGGAGCCCCTGCGCATGGCAGCGGCCACAGCGCGTGCCAGCCTCGTTGGGGCTGCCGCCGCGCGTTGGCAGGTTCCCGCATCTGAAGTGGCCATCGACAAAGGTGTACTCCAGCACAGCTCGGGCAAAACCGGCCATTACGGCGAATTCGCGCAGGCCGCCGCCGGCACTTCGCCTGGCCCGGTAAGCCCCAAAGACCGCAATAGCTGGAAGCTCTTAGGCACCTCGGCACCCCGCACCGATTTACTGAGCAAAACCAATGGCAGCGCGCAATTCGGCATGGACGTACGCCTGCCGGACATGGTGTTTGCCGCTGTGCGCATGTCGCCCATGATTGGTGGCAGCGCCGGTTCGCTGGATACCGCTGCGGCACTGGCTGTGCCAGGCGTCCAGCAGGTAGTGGCGCTGGAGGCCTTGCATGGCGCAAGCGCCGGGTTTGCCGTGGTCGCCAAAACCACCTGGCATGCACGCCAAGGTGCAAAAGCCGTCCAAACGCAGTGGCAACAACGCAGCCAAGGTGCGTTGAATACCCAAAGCATTGCAGCCGAATTGCAAAACCAGCTCGACAAAAAAAGTGGTTTGGCTTTTCACAGCAAGGGCGACATTGATGCCGCAGAAAAAACGGCTGCGCAGGCGATTGAGGCCAGCTACACCGCGCCCTACCTGGCCCACGCCACGATGGAGCCCATGAACTGCACGGCCCAAGTCAAAGACGGCAAGGTTGAAATTTGGGTGCCGACACAGATTCCATCCTCTGCACGCGACGCGGCCGCCAAAGCTGCGGGTGTCAGCAAAAGGGATGTGACCGTGCACGTCACCCTCCTGGGTGGCGGCTTCGGTCGCCGTCTCGAGGTCGATTTCATTGCACAGGCCGTCAAGGTCGCCAAGTCGACCGGCGGTAAGCCGGTGCAGCTGTCCTGGTCGCGCGAAGAAGACATGGGCCATGACTTTTACCGCCCTATGCACGCAGCGCGCCTCAAAGCCACGCTGGACGCCCAGGGCCAACTGCAAAGCCTGCGCATCAAATCGGCAGGCGATGCGATTTCTCCA
>CAIWRE010000363.1 GCA_903914985.1 uncultured beta proteobacterium
CCTGCTCAATTCCTTTGTGGGTCTTGTAGAAGCCTTCAGCGGTGCGCTCACCGGTCAGGAAAGGCTTGTCGTTTTCGTCATAGTCGCTGGTCAGGAGGTCAGCGGCTTCGGCGTCGGTACGGGCGATCACCAAGGTGGGCACGCCGCACACATCAGCGGCCATGCGGGCAGCGATGAGTTTTTGGCAGGCTTCTGCAGTGGGAACCAGCACTTTGCCACCCATGTGACCGCACTTCTTGACCGAAGCCAATTGGTCTTCCCAGTGCACGCCTGCGGCACCCGCCTTGATCATGGCCTTCATCAGCTCGAAGGCGTTCAGCACACCGCCGAAACCGGCTTCTGCGTCAGCAACGATAGGCGCGAAGTTGTCGATATAGCCTTTGTCGCCGGCATCGATGCCTTTGGAATGCTGAATTTCATCGGCGCGACGGAATGTGTTGTTGATGCGCTCCACGACGGTCGGCACCGAGTCCACGGGATACAGCGACTGGTCGGGGTACATGGACGCGTAGGAGTTGTTGTCAGCGGCGACTTGCCAACCCGACAGATAAATCGCCTTGACGCCGGCCTTGACCTGCTGCATGGCTTGACCGCCGGTGAGCGCGCCCAGGCAGTTGACGTAGGGCTCGGTGTTGACCAGGTTCCACAGCTTTTCGGCACCACGGCGGGCCAAAGTGTGTTCGATGGGGAAAGAACCACGCAGACGCACCACGTCGGCTGCGGTGTACCCGCGCTTGATACCCTTCCAACGGGGGTTGGTAGCCCAGTCTTTTTCGAGGGCAGCAATTTGCTGTTCGCGGCTTAGTTGTTCGTTCAGGGATTGAGGCATGTGAACACTCCAGAGTTGGTAAATCGGTTGCACCGCCTGCTATGCAAGTACGGTGCCTGGCTCTATTGTAAGTCTTATATAAGACATATGTTCACTCTTGTGTCTTATATAAGACTTAAATTTTTTCTATAAAAATCAATAGCTTAGGCACGCAATTCCATAATGCAGAAAGCAAAAAGCAAGCTATGAAATTGGGAAAGAAGTTTTTCCACAATGGATGAATTGACCGCCAAGGCCGTTTCGCACCGGAAGAAATGCCTGGCACCCGCGATAAGCACCGCCGCGGTGCAGCAAAAATGAACGGCCGAAGCCGGTAAACCGAGCGACTTAAAAACCGTCGGCGTAGCGGTCCAATTCCCAAGCAGAGACGTGCTGCTGGTATTGATCCCACTCCTCGCGCTTGAGTCGTAGGAATTGCTCGCAAAAAGAATGTCCTAGCAAGCCGCGCAGCACTGCATCTTGTTCTAAAGCGCCCAACGCGTCAAAGAGGTCGCGCGGCAAACGCGCAGGCATGGGCGCGCCGCTGGCAAACCGCTCGTACAAATCCTCATCGCAAGGCTCTGGCGCCTGCAAGGCGCGGTCCACGCCATCCAAGCCCGCCAGCAAGGTAGCGGCAATTGCTGCATACACATTGCAAGAGGCGTCTGGCAAACGCCACTCCAGACGCCCTGCCACCGCACGCAGCAAACAGGTGCGGTTGTTATCGCCATAGGCTTTCCATACCGGCGACCAAGTCGTGCCCGATGCACTGTGGCTGAGCGCAAGGCGCTTGTAGCTATTCACCGTGGGGGCACAAAGCGCACTCAAAGCGTCCCCATGGTCCAACAAACCCGCCGCAAACTGATGGCCCAAGGCACTTAATCCGAGAGATCCCGACGCGTCCGCAAACAAGGCCTTGCCCTGCGCGTCGGTGATACTCAGATGGAAATGCAAGCCGCTGCCCGGCGCGTGGGCCAGCGGCTTGGCCATGGCGCTGAAGACCAGGCCGTGCTTTTGCGCCACCGCATGCGCGGTGAGCTTGAACAACATGTAGCGGTCCGCTGCCACAAGTGCATCATCAAACTTGTAGTTGATTTCGTATTGGCCGCATGCGTCCTCATGGTCGATTTGTTGCAGCTCAAAGCCCAGCTCGGTGAGCGTTGACCGCATCTCCTCCAAAAACCCTTGGTTGCGCTGAATGGCCTTGAGGTCGTAAGACGGCTTGTCCAACTGATCGTGTGTGTCGCCCACCTTCCACGCGCCATCGGCCCCCTGGCGCAGCAAGAAGAACTCGGGCTCGATGCCAACCCACAGTGTCCAGCCCCGCGACTTGATGCGCTCAATCGCCGCCTGCAACAGTTGGCGGGAGCACGTATCTAATGGCTGACCACCGGCAAATCCATCGCCTACCGCATGGGCCACCCCGGGCATGAACGGAAGCGGCTGCAGACTTTGAACTTGAATACGGGCGTAGTACTCGCTACGCGCGCCAAAGCGGGGCAGGCCCGTTCCCCAGATGCTCGGCCCTGCGAACCCAGCGCCCTGCTCCACCCACTCCCGCAAATTCGTCAGCGGCACCAGCTTTCCCTTGGCCACCCCGTGAATGTCGCAGAACTGCACCAGCACGGAGTGAACTCCCTGGGACTGCAGGCGGGCAATGGTGTCTTGGTACTGACTCATAGGCAACTCGGCGACCGCATGGGGTCGGCCGGAAAAAGAAACCGCGCGGATGTGCGGTCGAGTGAATGAATTTAGGCCAGCACTTGGTCCAGGATGCCCAATGCTTCGTTGAAGACTGAGTCCTCAATCGTCAAGGGGAACAAGAAACGCAGCACATTGCCGTAAACGCCGCAGGTCAACAGAATGAGCCCCTGCTGGAGCGCAGCCTGTTGCACCTTTTTGGCCAAATCCGCATCAGGCGCACCAGTTTCTCCATGGACCAAGTCGCAAGCCACCATGGCACCCAAAGCACGAACATCGCCGATACAGGTGTTTTTCGCCTTCGCCGCCAGCAGGCGGGTGTGCAAGCGCTCACCCAAAATGCGGGCACGCGCGCACAGGTTTTCCTCGACCATCACGTCCATCACGGCGTGCGCGGCCGCAACCGACAGCGGGTTGCCGGCATAAGTTCCACCCAAACCGCCGGGGTTTGGCGCGTCCATGATGGCGGTGCGACCTGACACCGCGGACAGCGTGGTGCCACCACCCATGCTTTTGGCCATGGTCATCAGGTCGGGCGACACACCGAAGTGCTCCATGGCAAACATCTTGCCCGTTCGGCCGTAGCCGGTTTGAACTTCGTCGGCAATCAACACGATACCGTGCTGGTCGCACAGAGCGCGCAGCCAGTGCACGGCTTCGGCCTGGATGGGATTGAATCCTCCTTCGCCTTGCACGGGTTCAAAAATGATCGCGGCCACGCGTGAGGGCTCAATGTCGCACTTGAACAGCTGTTCCATTGCCTTCTTGGTGTCTTGCAAGTCCGCGCAATGGCAAGGGAACGGCACGTGGTAAATCTCAGGTGCGAAAGGGCCGAAACCTGCTTTGTAAGGTTGGACTTTGCCGGTGAGCGCCACGGCAAACAGACTGCGCCCATGGAAGGCGCCGCCAAATGCGATGACGCCGCTGCGACCGGTGTAGGAGCGCGCAATCTTGACCGCGTTTTCCACCGCCTCTGCGCCTGTAGAAAAGAGCGCTGTTTTGGTGGGCCCATCGATAGGCACCATGGCGTTGATGCGTTCGGCCAAGGCGACGTACTCGGTGTAGGGCACCACCTGATAGCAACTGTGCGTAAAGCGCTGCAGTTGATCGGCAATCGCTGCTTGCACTTTGGGGTGCAAATGACCGGTATTGAGCACTGCAATGCCGCCCACGAAGTCAATAAAGCGGCGACCCTCGATATCCCACAGCTCGGCGTTCTTGGCGCGGTCAATGAAGAAGTCGCCCATCACGCCCACGCCGCGGGGCGTGGCGGCCAAGCGACGGGCATGCCACTCGGCATTGGTACCGGTCGCCGTCGCACTGGCAAGTGCCGAAGGTTTTAAAGAAGCATTCATGTCAGTTTCTCCTATGGCGGAACTAAAAGTACAAAATGTGCGGCGATGCCGCGCGCAAAAAGCGAACGGGGCCGCGTTGCTGCAGGCCCCGTCTCGACCGTTGGCTTTAAATCTCCGCCTCGTTAAAAAGACAAGACCAGCGAGGTTGCAAAACCGGTCTTGCTCTTTTTGTAGGTACCGCTTTCCAGATCAAGAAAGTTATAGCCGCTGGACTGGTCCACGCGGTACTCGGTCTTCCACTGGGTATTGGCGTTGATCTGGTAGTTGGTTCCAAAGGTGAGACGTGTCAGGTTTGCGCCTGTTGTAGCCAGGCCATTGTCGTCCAACTCAATCGCGCCGCTACTATCGAGCCCTTCAGGCCCAAGCCCATATCCGCCACCGCCGGTGTTATCGACATAGGTACCACCACCGTTTTTGCGATTGCTGATGAAATCGGCGCGGGCCAACAGTTGCAGGCGGGGTACGACCCGGTAGCTCACCAAACCGGAGACGCCAGTCCATGCGGCATCCTCACCGTTGGCAGCCGCGTTGCGCTGCATACCCGAGCTGAGTTGTCCGTTGAATGCCCAGTCACCGTGGGTATAACCGCCGTCAATGGCCATGATGTCAAAGTTACGATTGACGGACCCGTGCGCCAGTGAGAGTCCCACGTAGGCAAACTCGTTGATAAACCAATCGCCCCGCGCCGCAAAACCGAGTGTTTTCACCGCCTGGTTGGAGACCGCCGGGTTCGTGCCATCGGCATCATTGCCCGAATCAATGTTGCCAACCACCCACTTCAAACCGTACCTCCCGTTGGCCAAGGTATGTGCCATACCGATGCCCGCATACGAGGTGGGGCCCGCCAGGTCAAACAATGCATTGTGCGAAATCAGCTGATTGCCAAGAAGCGGGCTTGCATTGGAAAACACAAATTCATAGCCCTGAAAGTCCGGAATCAAACCGCCAATAATGCGGTTTTCTTTGTTCACTGGAATGGAGATGGAAGCCTCATGCACGATGGATGTTGTGTTTCCGGGCAGCAGGCGCAAGGTCCAGTCAATGCCCTCTCCATCCTGGGACTCTTTGGTGATTTGAATCATGCCCATTTCATCCAATCCGCTACCCGATGTGGCGCTGAAGTTGTGGCTTCGGCCCAGGTCGTCGTAGCTGAATGCCGCCTCGATCGTTCCATTGATTTTCAGGCCCTTGAAGCCCGATTTTTCCTGCTCGTCAGCGGCCAGTTCTTGCTTTTGTTCCAAGCGATTGACCTGCTGAACCAGCTCACTGCCGCCCGCTTGAGCACCCATGGCTTCGACCTTTTGGGTCAGCATCTGCAACTGCGCTTTCAAAGTTTCAATTTCTTTTTTCAAGTCGGCCGCAGACTGCGCGTTGGCACTCATCCATGGCAACGCACAGGCCATCGCCACTACCAAAATTTTTCGTTGAAAGCGCATTTCATACTCCTTTATTGCAATCGAAATCTAGACACCAATACAAACCGAACTAATCCGTTTTACGATAAGCCGCAGCCATCTCCAACGCCCGCTTTTTCTCAGCCCGCGACATGAACACGCTCGCGGCCAAAACACCGATGCTCACCACCACCACCGTCAGCGTGGCCACCGTGTTGACGCTAGGGCTCAAGCCCAGGCGGGCACGGCTGAAAATAGTAATCGGCATGGTGGTGGAGCCTGGTCCGTTCAGGAACGCAGAGATGACCACGTCATCCAGCGACAGCGTAAACGTCAGCAACCAGGCAGAGGCTATCGCCTGGGAAATCAGGGGCAGCGTGACCAGAAAAAAAACCTGCAGCGGTCTGGCACCCAAATCCTGGGCTGCCTCCTCCAGCGAGGGGCTCATCTCTTGCAAACGCGACAGCACCACCACCGTGGCATAGGCCATGCCGAGCAGCGTGTGCCCCAGCCAAATGGTAGAAAAACCGCGCTCCGGAAAACCCAGCAACCGTTGCACGGACACGAGCATCAGCAGCAACGACAGTCCAATGATCACTTCCGGCATGACCAGTGGCGAATTCACCATTCCGGCAAACAGGGTACGACCGGGGAAACGCTTGAAACGGTGCAGCGTTAATGCTGCCAGCGTGCCCAGGACGACCGACGAGCATCCGGTGGAAAACGCAATGCGCAGCGAAAGCTTGAAGCCGTCAATAATTTCCCGATCGTCCATCAGTGCGGCATACCAGCGCAAGGAAAAACCGCCCCAATTCGTTACCATGGGACTGGCGTTGAAGCTGAACACAATCAGCGCCACAATGGGCAGGTAAAGAAACACAAACACCGCAGCCATCCATCCGTGCGATGTCAATCGTCCCGCTTTGGAGATCATGGACGACCTCCCGTGCTCTCAGCCTGGTATTTGTTGAAAAAAGCCAGTGGAATAATGATGAGCCCGACCATCACGACTGCCACACTTGCCGCCATGGGCCAGTCATTGTTGCTGAAAAACTCGTCCCAGAGCACGTGACCAATCATCAGGGTTTCCGGGCCGCCAAGCAGCTCAGGAATCACAAATTCACCCACACACGGGATGAACACCAGCATGGACCCCGCGATGATGCCGCTCTTGGACAAGGGCACGGTGATGCGCCAAAACGCCTGCCAAGGGGTTGCACCCAAATCCAGCGCCGCTTCCAACAGGCGCAAATCCATTTTCACCAGATTGGCGTACAGGGGCAAGATCATGAAGGGCACGTAGGTGTAGACCATGCCCAGCACCAGTGAAAACGGCGTGTTCATCATCTTGACCGGCTCAGCAATCAGGCCCATCGCAAGTGCTGCATTGTTGAAAACCCCGTTATCGGCCAGCAGCATCTTCCACGCATAGACGCGCAGCAAAAAGGATGTCCAAAAAGGAAGCATCACCAGCATCAGAAGCGCCGGCCGGCGGTCCGCGGGGCTGCGCGCCATGAAGTACGCAAACGGATAAGCAATACCAAGGCACACCAAGGTGGTGATGGCGGCGATTTTGATGGAGCTCAGGTACGCATTGATGTACAAGGAATCCTGAGTGAGGCTGAAGTAGTTGCCAAACTTCAAGGTCATCACGACGACGTCATCGCGCAAGGAGAAGACGTCCTTGAAAAACACCGTGTCCATCTCGGACAGGCTGATTTTGAAGACCACCAGAAATGGCAGCAGAAATACGGCCAGCAAGAACACCATCGGGATGGCGATCACCATATTGCGTCCCCACGCACCAGTGAGCTTGGTGTGTATTGATGTGACGGACTGCGTGGCGGTCGCCATGGCAATTACTGGGTCAAAACGACAACATCACTGCCGCACCACCAAACGTAAACCTGATCACCCCAGGTGAGCTGCGCCTCGCCATGGCGGGCGGCATTGGTCAGCGTGACCTTGATGACGGTGTGGTTGTCCAATTTGACGTGGTAGGTTGTCAGACTGCCCAGGTAGGCCAAGTCATCAATAACGCCTTGAACGATGTTGTATCCCACTTCGGCCAAAGAATCACGTTCCGTATCGGCAGGAAGCGACTTCTGAATCGACATTTTTTCCGGCCGAACCGCAACGCTGACGGCCATGCCTTCGGTCCCGGTTATGCCATGGCTCACGTAATGCTTGCACTCAGGCGACGCAATCGTCACATGGTCGGGCGCGTCAATTTCTACGGTGCCTTTGAAGATGTTGACGCTGCCAATGAAGTCCGCCACAAACAAGCAGTTGGGCGTTTCGTAAATATCGGCGGGCGCTCCGATTTGCAAAATTTTGCCCTCGCTCATCACGCCAATGCGCGTAGCCATGGTCATGGCCTCTTCCTGGTCGTGCGTCACCATGACGCAGGTCACCCCTACCTGCTCAATGATGTCAACCAGTTCCAGCTGGGTACGCTGGCGCAATTTGGCGTCGAGTGCGCCCAAGGGCTCGTCCAGCAAGAGGAGCTTGGGCCGCTTGGCGAGACTGCGCGCCAGTGCCACTCGCTGCTGCTGCCCCCCGGAGAGTTGATGGGGCTTTCGTTTAGCGTATTGCTTGAGCTGCACTAAATCAAGCATTTGCCCCACCCGTTCGGCCACCTGGTCCTTGGGCATGCCATCGCGGTGCAAACCGAACGCAATGTTGTCCCACACCGTGAGGTGCGGAAACAAGGCATAGCTCTGGAACATCATGTTGATGGGGCGCTC
>CAIWRE010000364.1 GCA_903914985.1 uncultured beta proteobacterium
CCAATACCATCATGAAAGCGATTCGACCGTCGCAGTCAAAGCGCAGCGTGCCTTGGCTGCGGGCATCACACCCATTGTCTGCGTGGGCGAAACCTTGGCCCAGCGCGAAGCCGGTCAAACCGAAGAAGTGGTGACACGTCAATTGGCCGCCGTGGTGCATACCAATGGCCACTGCATCAGCGAAATCGTGTTGGCTTACGAGCCTGTCTGGGCGATTGGTACCGGCAAGACCGCAACACCCGAAGAGGCGCAGCATGTGCACCAGGTCTTGCGCGCGCAGCTGCAAGCGGCCAGCCAGCACGCCGACCGCGTGCACATTCTTTACGGCGGTAGCATGAATGCAGCCAACGCTGCGTCCTTGCTGGCGCAGCCCGACATCGACGGTGGTTTGATTGGTGGTGCAGCTCTGCAAGCCTCTGCTTTTTTATCCATGATTGCGGCGGCCCGTTGAGGCGCGCTGCATTGTTTCCCCTTTAGGAGTGATTTGATGAGCTACGTGGTTACAGTGATTTTGACGGTTCAAATGATTTCGGCCATCGCCATGATTGGCCTGATCCTGGTCCAGCATGGTAAAGGCGCGGACATGGGCGCGGCGTTTGGCAGTGGCAGCTCAGGCAGCTTGTTCGGAGCCAGCGGCAGTGCCAACTTTTTGTCGCGCACCACGGCGGTTCTGGCAACGCTGTTCTTTGTGTGCACCTTGGCACTGGCCTACTTCGGCAATCTGCGTCCCAGCTCCGGTGGCAGCGTGTTGGAAAGTGCTGCGGCCACGGTGCCGGCAGTAACAGCCAGTGCGCCTGCTGCACCGGCTTCGGGCGCAGCCCAAATCCCTGCCAACTGATTGCGCTTCTGTCATTTTTTCCGTCACATTGACCGATTAAACTGATTTGCATCAGCGCCGGGGGCCGTTTACGTGCTCTTGGACCCAGGTTCACACTTCAGAGCGGGCATCGAAATGGCAAAAGGCATGATATTGGCGGCGGGGCAAGGAACCCGCGTGCGTCCACTTACCCGTGACCTTCCCAAACCGATGGTGCCTATTCTGGGCAAGCCGGTCATGGAATACCTGATTGAGCACTTGGCGCGCCACGGTATTACCGAAATCATGGTGAACGTCGCCTACCACCACCAGAAAATTGAAGAGTATTTCGGCGACGGCAGCCGCTGGGGCGTCGAAATTGGCTATTCCTACGAAGGTGTGCGTGAAAGCGGCGACGTGGTTCCCCGCCCCATGGGCTCGGCCGGCGGCATGCGCCGTATCCAGGATTTCAGCGGTTTTTTTGACCAAACCACCTTGGTGCTGTGCGGCGACGCCTTGATTGACCTGGACATCACTGCCGCGATTGCCGAGCACCACGCCAAGGGCGCGGTGGCCAGCTTGGTGGCGATGGATGTGCCCTTGGCCGATGTCAGCTCCTACGGGGTGGTGTTGGCTGGTACGGACGGTCGTATCGAGTCGTTTCAGGAAAAACCCCAGCCGGAGGACGCGAAATCTACGCTGGCCAGCACTGGCGTCTATATTTTTGAGCCTTCGGTGCTGAACCTGGTGCCACCAGGACGGGTGTACGACATCGGGTCGGAACTCTTTCCCCAGCTCGTGGCCAAAAACATGCCGTTCTTTGTGCAAAACCGCCCCTTCCATTGGATCGACATTGGACGGGTCAGCGACTATTGGTCGGTGTTGCAGCGCGTGCTCAAGGGCGAAGTGCCGGATATGAAAATGCCGGGGAAAGAGATTCGCCCTGGCGTGTGGGTGGGACTGAATGCGTCCATTGACTGGGACCGCGTCAAGATCGAGGGGCCGGTTTACATCGGCTCAAGCAGCAGGGTGGAGGCGGGCGCCACCATCACCGGTCCGGCTTGGATTGGCAACGGCTGTTTGATTCGTTCCGGTGCACGCATCACCCGAAGCGTGTTGTTCGAGTACACCCGCATTGCTGCCGATATGCATTTCATCGAAATGATCGTGTCGCGCCACTACTGCGTAGACCGCCATGGCGAGACGATTTACCGCGGAGATGACCACACGCCATTGCGTTGGGGTGATGCGCGGGCCTGATGAGGGGCCCACCGCATCAGACGATTCGCGTGGTATGCCCTGTCCAGTAGGCGTCGCGTAGCACACGCTTGTAAAGCTTGCCCGTCGGCAGACGCGGTAGCTGTTCGGTAAAGTCAATCGAGCGCGGGCACTTCATGTGTGCCAGGTGCTGGTGGCAAAACGCGAGCAGCTCCTGCTCCAGCGCAGGCCCTGGCGCCACGCCCGCCATGGGTTCAACCACGGCCTTCACTTCTTCGCCAAAATCTTCATTGGGAATGCCAAAGACCGCAGCATCTGCCACCTTGGGATGCGTGACCAGCAGGTTCTCGCACTCTTGGGGATAAATATTGACGCCGCCGGAGATGATCATGAAGGTGGAGCGATCAGTCAGGTACAAAAATCCGTCGCCGTCCACGTAGCCCATGTCGCCGACCGTGCTCATGGTGCCATCGGCCGATCGCGACTCGGCCGTGCGCGCCGGGTCGTTGAAATACTCAAAAGCGGCACCGGACTTGAACCACACCTCACCGGTTTGGCCTTGGGGCACGGGCTGCATGTGTTCGTCAAGAATGTGCAGCTCGCCAAACAAAATGCGCCCCACCGTCCCCCGATGGGCTTGCCATTCGGCGGTGTCGCAGGCGGCGAAGCCCAGGCCTTCGGTGGCACCGTAGTACTCCTGGATGATCGGCCCCCACCAGGCAATCATTTGCTCCTTCACTTGTGCAGGGCAGGGCGCTGCGGCGTGGATGGCAATCTTGAGCGAAGACAGGTCATGGGCCAGACGCTGTGCGTCGGGCAATTTCAGCATGCGGCTGAACATGGTGGGCACCAGCTGCGAATGGGTGATGCGGTATTTTTCAATGAGGGCCAGGTAGTGCTGGGGCTCGAAGTGCTCCATGATGACCGCCGTGCCACCGTTACGAATCACCATGCTGACGTTGGCCAAGGGTGCCGAGTGGTAAAGCGGCGCAGGCGACAGGTAGACCATGCTTTCTTCGCAGCGCCAGAGTTGGTTGAGAAAGGCAAACAGCGGCAGCAGTTCCCTGGGTGCTTGCTCGGCCAACGGCCGCAATACGCCTTTAGGGCGCCCGGTGGTGCCCGAGGAATACAGCATGGCGGTTCCCAACGACTCGTCCGGTACAGGAGTCTGCGGCAAGCCGGCAGTGGCTTCGTCGAAATCCTGCCACACCAATGAGCTGGAGGCGCCGGGCAGCGGCGCACCGGCACCGATGACAAGGCAGAGCTTCACTCCGGGGCATTGCCGCAGCGCCTCTTGCGTCACGGTCAGGCGTGAGGCGGAGGTGATCATCACCTGCGACTCGCTGTTATTGACGATGTAGGCCACTTCGTCGGCGGTCAGGTAGGAGTTGATGCAGGTGTAGTACAGGCCGGTGCGTTCACCGGCTACGCAGGCCTCGATGTAGCGGCTGTTGTTCTCCATAAAGACGGCGTAGTGGTCCAGCCGTTTCAGGCCCTGCGCGCGAAAAAGGTGGGCCAGGCGGTTGCTGCGCGCTTCGAGTTCGGCATAACTGACTGACTCACCGCTGGAGGCCATGATGAATGCGGATTTGTTCGCATTGGTGACTGCATGGTGACCTGGGTACATGGCTGGGCCTTTCAAAAGTCGGTTGGCGTCAATGTAGCGGCTTGTCGCAAATTTGCCGACATTGCGAAAACGCCTGTCGCAATTGCATTATTCAAGGTCGCGGTCCCCAATACACTGTCGGTCTGCCTTCAAGGCCCCCAATGTCCAATTTCTGTAGGAGCAAGCGCAAACATGGCCCAATTTCCTGAACGCGCCAAGGTCGTCATCATCGGCCAGGGCGGCATCGTCGGCGCTTCGGTGGCGCACCATCTGATTGAACGTGGCTGGGACAACATCGTCGGTATCGACAAATCCGCCATTCCCACCGACGTGGGTTCCACCGCCCATGCTTCTGATTTTTGCTTCAACACGATGCACGATCAGATGACCATCTTCACCACCAAGTACAGCATCGACTTTTACGAGAAGATGGGCCGCTATGACCGCATTGGCGGCATCGAGGTGGCGCGGGTGGGGGACGACGAGCGTATGCAAGAACTCAAGCGCCGCGTGGCCTCGGGCAAAGCCTTTGGCAACCGGGTGGAGCTGATCAGTGCCGCCGAAGCCAAAGCCAAAATGCCATTGCTGGACGAGAGCATGGTGCAAGGCGCCCTATGGGATCCGGACGCCGGCTTGGTCAAACCCCGCTCCCAAATGGTGGCGGGCGAGCTGGTGGATGCAGCGGTGGCCTCGGGCAAGCTGCAATCGTTTGCCAACACCGCCTGCACTGGGCTGCGCATTGAAAACGGCCGCATCCAGGGCGTGGAAACCACCAAAGGTTTTATCGCAGCCGAATACGTCGTGGTGTGTGCCGGTCTGTGGGGTCGCCTGATTGCCAACATGGCTGGAGAAGACCTGCCCATCATGCCGGTGGATCACCCGCTGACCTTTTTCAAACCCTATTTGGAATGTGCAGGCACCGGTAAAGACATTGGCTACCCGCTTTTGCGCGACCAGGGCAACTCGGCCTATCTGCGCGACACCGGG
>CAIWRE010000365.1 GCA_903914985.1 uncultured beta proteobacterium
CCAGGGCGTGGTCTTGGTAGACCAGGGCTTGCCCGCTTGCTCGTACACGCCCAGCACCATGCCTTTGCCTTCCTGGCGCAAATAGCTCTCCGCACCGAAGTCAATCACATGGCCGATTTCTTTGCCTGCGCTCTTGTTGAAGGCTTCCACTTCCGGAATGTCGTCGGTCACCAGGTACATATGCTCCATGGCCAGCACCGGCAACTCAATGCCCACCATGCGGCCCACTTCGCGTGCCCACAGGCCGCCCGCGTTGACCACGTGTTCGCACTCGACCACGCCTTTGTTGGTAATGACGCGCCAGGTGCCGTCGGGCTTTTGCTCCAGACTTTCCACCTTGGTTTGCACCTCGATGGTCGCGCCACCGAGGCGTGCCGCTTTGGCGTAGGCGTAGGTCGTGCCGCTGGGGTCCAAGTGGCCTTCATTGGGGTCCAGCAGTGCGCCTAAGAAGTACTTTTCTTCAATGAAGGGGAAGTAGTTCAGCGCTTCTTTGACCGAAATGATTTCGGTTTCCATGCCCAGGTAGCGTCCGCGCGCCACGGTCATTTTCAAAAACTCCATGCGCTCGGGGGTGTCGGCCAGCATGATGCCGGGCGACTTGTGCATGCCGCAGGACTGGCCGGAAATGCGCTCCAACTCTTCGTAGAGGCTCACGGTGTAGCTTTGCAGCATGGCCACATTGGGGTCGCCATTGAGCGTGTGAAAGCCGCCTGCTGCGTGCCAGGTGGAGCCGGAAGTCAACTGGTCGCGTTCGATCAGCATGACGTCGCTCCAGCCTTTTTTCGTCAAGTGGTAGAGCACCGAGCATCCAACCACGCCACCGCCAATTACTACTACCCGAGCTGTTGTTTTCACTGCTTGCGCTCCTTGCGTCAAATAAATGTGTCAAAAATGAGGAATGGTGAGCTTAAAAGTCGGTGGGCGCGCCGCCCTCAGCTTTGCGTTTGGCGACAAAGGCATCGAGTTCTTCTTCGATGGCGGGGTCCATGTACGGACGCTCATAGGCCGCCAGCTCTTTTTGCCAGACGGTATTGGCCTTGTCGTAGGCGGTGGGGCGTCCGCCTTCGTCCCAGCTCTCGTAATTTCGCCAGTCGGAGATGATGGGCGAGTAAAACGCCGTCTCAAAGCGCTCCAGGGTGTGCGCGGTGCCAAAGTAGTGGCCACCAGGCCCCACGTCACGCACCGCGTCCAGGCCCAAACCGGCCGGGCTCACGTCCAGCGGCGCCAAGAATTCGGCCACCATTTGCAGCAGGTCGCAGTCGAGGATGAATTTCTCAAACGACGCAGTCAAGCCACCTTCCATCCAGCCCGCGCTGTGCATGATGAAGTTGCCACCGGCCTGCGTGAGCGCCCAGAGCGAAAACACCGATTCATAAGCGGCTTGTGCATCTACCGTGTTGGCGGCGTTCACATTGCTGGTGCGGTAGGGAATGCCGTATTTACGGCACAGCTGACCGCCCACCAGCACTGCCTTCATGTATTCGGGGGTGCCGAAGGCGGGGGCGCCGCTCTTCATGTCCACATTGCTGGTAAAGCCGCCGTAGACCACCGGCGCACCGGGGCGTACCAGCTGCGTCAGTGCAATGCCTGCCAACGCTTCGGCATTTTGCTGGGCCAGAGCGCCTGCAATCGTCACAGGTGCCATCGCGCCGGCCAGGGTAAATGGCGTCAGGATGATGATCTGGTTGCGCGAGGACATTTCCAAAATGCCTTGGAGCATAGGGGTGTCCAGGCGCAGTGGAGAAGAGCTGTTAATGATGGAAAACAGCGAGGGCTCGCGCTCCATCTGCTCGTGGCTGATGCCGCGGGCAATGCGCGCGATCTCCAAGCCATCTTGGTTACGCTCTTTGCCCAGTGAGTAGGCGTGGAAGGCTTTGTCGGTGAGCTTGGCGATGTCTGACAAGCAGTCCAGGTGGCGGATGGAGGCGTGCAGGTCCACCGGCTCCACGGGGTAGCCGCCCGAGCAATGAATGATGTCGTAGCGCTGCGCCAGTTTGACCAGGTTGCGGAAGTCCTGCTGGTTGCCCGCGCGGCGACCGCCTTGCATGTCCGACGCATTGGGCGGACTGGCGACCTGGGCGAAGGCCAGGTTTTTGCCGCCGATATGCACGTTGCGTTCGGGGTTGCGGGCGTGCAGTGTGAATTCGGAAGGGCAGGTTTTGATGGCTTCCAAAATGAGGTTGCGGTCAAAGCGCACGCGCTCAGAACCGGGTTTGACGTCAGCGCCTGCTTTTTTCAGGATTTCACGGGCACCTTCGTGCATGAAGTCCATGCCCATTTCTTCCAAAATGGTGAGCGACGTGTTGTGAATCGCTTCGAGTTCGTCCTCAGACACCATGGGTGTCGGTGGGAAGCGGTGCTTGAGGTTGCGGTACTTTGCCGTGGAAGGCGCAACCCGGACGGTGCCGCTACCGCGTCCAGCGCGCCTGCGCGCGGGGGATGCGGGTGTTGATGCTTCTTCTGTCATGAGGGGAGTCTCCACGTTGAGCTGATGTCTTTGGCTTGCAGGCCATCCCACGCTGCCAAGCGGCACGCAGGTGTGACAAGCAAAGAATTTTATGAAGTATCTGTGACCAGACGCGGGAGTACGAGATTGAGCAATTTTATAAATTGCCCATGCCCATCAGGCTTGCCGGCGGCGTTTTTCAATTACCTGGGGTGCCCGGATCGAGAACACGGGCGCGCAAATCTTGCTCACTTTCGTCCTCCTCCTGGCAGACACGTGCCGCGTTCAAACCCATCAAGAAGCCGCGGTTGTAGCCATCCTGAGCGGATTCAGCACCCAATAAAGGGTCGGGGCACACCGGGGGCAGCGCATCCGCGTCGGTTTTTCCAATTAATAGGCAATAGCGTTGCAAAAATCCTTTGGCAAAGCCGTCGCAATAAGCGTCGTCCATGCTGAAAACGCTGCTGCACTGCATCAAAAGAAGCGCCAATATGAGTCTCTGCACTTGATTCTTCTTCGGGTAATGAAAACAGTAAGTATTGAATATTTGCTTTTGCGCAGTCAACTCATTTCAGGACGGGTCAGTGATCAAAAAAAAGCCGAGGCATGCCCCGGCTTTTTCTGACGCTACCCCTGGGGCAGACAAGCAATATTACGAAAGGTGCTTGCCGATCAGGCCAGCCATTTCGAACATCGTGACTTGGGCTTTGCCGAACACGGCTTTGAGCTTGTCGTCAGAGTTGATGTTGCGCTTGTTGGTTGCATCTTGCAGCTTGTGCTTCTTGATGTAAAGCCACAGCTTGCTCACCACTTCAGTGCGAGGCAGGGGCGTTGCGCCCACCACAGCTGCCAATGCGGCGCTGGGGGTCAGGGGCTTCATGAATGCAGCGTTCACAGCGCGCTTCTTGGCAGGTGCTTTAGCGGCTACTTTTTTCGCGGGGGCTGCGGCTTTTTTAGCGGCTGTTACTTTTTTTGCGGGTGCCGCTTTTGCAGCAGGGGCCTTTTTTGCAGTTGCCATTGTCGGTTCGTCCTTAGGGAAGTGATTAGAGAGCCAGCGATAAACTACTCAGCTGGTGCAGCAATGCTACTGGAGAAAAGGCCTCTTTCCTAGAGGGAATTACCTTTTTTCAGAGGGAAAACTTAAATTTTTGTGCTTCGGGGTCCCTCGCGCGACCTGATTCATCCTGGACGGGAGCCCATCCGTGAGCCAATTTTTACCCACGACTGATTTGTGTGACCAACACTTAGACGACCCCAGTGGCGATTTCCGGGTGCTGCCGCCGGTGTTCTCCGACTATGGTCAAGTGCGTCGATTTCATGGGCCGGTCTTTACTGTGCAATGCCTGGATGACAACACCAGCGTCAAAGCCGCACTGGAGTCGCCGGGTTGGCTTGAGACTTCTGAGGGCCGTGTTGCACAGGTGCTGGTCGTGGCTGGTGGTGGCTCGATGCGGCGTGCGCTGATGGGTGGCAAGCTCGGTGCGCAAGCGGTGCGCAATGGGTGGGCCGCAGTGGTGGTAGACGGTTGTGTACGCGACGTCAGCGAACTGGCGCAGTGTGCCGTTGGCATTCGCGCTTTGGCGCTTTTTCCTATGCCGACGCAGCGCCGCATGCCGGGCCAAACCCAATTGGCCGTGCAAATTC
>CAIWRE010000366.1 GCA_903914985.1 uncultured beta proteobacterium
AGGCGCGCCAGCAGCATGGCCTGGCGTGCCTCGCCCAGCAGGTGGGCGCCGTCGTTGCTGGCGCTGCCATCTACGCCCAAGCCGACCGGCACGCCGGCGTTGAGCATTTTTCGCACGGGTGCAATGCCACTGGCCAGGCGCATATTGCTGCAGGGGCAGTGCGCCACGCCGGTGCGGGTGGCTGCAAACAGACTGATACCTTCTTCGTCCAGCTTCACGCAGTGGGCGTGCCACACGTCGTGTCCCAGCCAGCCCAGGTCTTGGGCATATTGCGCCGGAGTGCAGCCGAATTTTTCCAGGCTGTAGGCAATGTCGTGGTCGTTCTCGGCCAAGTGGGTGTGCATGCGCACGCCGTGTGCGCGCGCCAGTTCGGCCGATGTTTTCATCAGCTCGCGGCTCACACTGAAAGGCGAGCAGGGCGCCACCGCCACCTGTGTCATGGCGCCGTGTTCTGCGCGGTGGTAACGCTGCACCACGCGCAGGGTGTCCTTCAATATGGCGTCTTCGTTTTCCACCAGATGGTCAGGTGGCAGACCGCCCATGCTTTGGCCCACGCTCATGCTGCCGCGTGTGGCGACAAAGCGCATGCCGATGGCGCGCGCCGCTTCAATGCTGTCGTCCAGCGTCACGCCGTTGGGATAGATGTAGAGGTGGTCGCTGCTGGTGGTGCAGCCGCTCATCAGCAGCTCGGCCATGGCGACCTGGGTGCTGGTGTAAATCATGTCGGGCGTGAGGCCGCCCCAAATCGGGTACAGCCCCTGCAGCCAGCCAAACAACTCGGCGTTTTGCACCGACACAATCGCCCGCGTGAGCGACTGGTACATATGGTGGTGGGTGTTGACCATGCCCGGCACCACCAGGTGCTGGCGCGCATCGATCACGGTGTCGGCGGTTTGCGGCAAGGTGTCGGCCGGACCGATGGCGGCAATCAGGCCGTCACGCACAAAAATGGATGCATCGCGCAGCTCGGTGCGCGCGTCGTCCTGGGTGGCAATGGTGTGGGCGTTGTGGATGAGCAAAGTGGCCATGCGGGCATTGTGCCGCAGCCCTTGCGCCGCCCTATGATCGCGCAATGCAAGCTAACTCCTATTCCTCCGCAGCCGATGTGCAGCAGGCCCCTTTGGACTTTTTGCGCAGTCTGTTTCAAGCTGCAGTCACGCGCGCCTTGCCGCTGCACAACACAGCCGCCTTTTTGCCGCCGCCGCCCAAAGGCCGCACCATCGTCCTGGGCGCGGGCAAAGCCGGTGGTGCCATGGCGCAGGCAGTTGAAGCCCTGTGGCCCGCAGATGCGCCCTTGTCCGGTCTGGTGGTCACCCGCTATGGCCATACGCCACCGCGTCCCGCGGGCTTGAAGCAACGGATTGAAGTCGTCGAGGCCGCGCACCCGGTGCCCGATGCGGCTGGCATGGCTGCCGCGCAACGCATTCTGGCGCTGACCCAAGGTTTGAGCGCCGATGACCTGGTGCTGTGCCTGATCTCAGGGGGAGGCTCGGCCCTGCTCACGCTGCCTGCCGAGGGCTTAAGCCTGCAAGACAAACAGCGCATCAACCAGCAACTGCTGGACAGCGGTGCCCACATCGGCGAAATGAACTGCGTGCGCAAACA
>CAIWRE010000367.1 GCA_903914985.1 uncultured beta proteobacterium
ACCATCGCCGCCAATGCGTTCAAGGAGGTCAGCGAGAAGGTCGCTGCAGCGCCTACGGCCAAGAAGCCGGCACCCAAAGCGACTGCAAGCACCAAGCCTGCTGCCAAAAAAACCGCTGCAAAGAAAGCCGTGGCCCGCAAGGCACCCGCCAAAAAATCAGCCTCCCGCGCTGCAGCGGCTCCAGCGCGACGACGCGCGGGTTAAGCGCGCGGCGCTCTTGCCTCCATGAAGGTTTTTTCCTATGCCCATGCCACGCACCCGCAGTGGCAGATGGCGGCCAGTCTGGTGCTCGCACAACTGCGCGCCCAAATGGCCAACCCGCAGCATGCGGCTGCACCTACGTTGGCCTTGCTCTACATCACCGACCACTTTGCCCAGGACGCCAAAGAGCTGCTCAATTACCTGAGTGGCGAATTGCCCATGGTGACCGACTGGTCGGGCACGGTGGGCATTGGCATTGCGACTAACAACGCCGAATACTTTGACGAGCCCGCACTGGCCGTGATGCTGCTGGACTTGCCCAGTGACCAGTACCGGGTGTTCTCGGGCGTGTCGCCGCTGGGCATGGCGTTTGAGGCGCACACCGCACTGGTGCACGCCGACCCGTCCACTGCCGACCTGGGCGAATTGCTTTCTGAGATGTCTGCCCGCACCGACAGCGGCTATTTGTTTGGCGGTCTGGCCAGCAGTCGCAGCACCAGCGTGCAATTTGCGCTGGCCGCCGACGGCAATGTGCGGGGCCAGGGGCACGCCAGTGGCGTGTTCAGCGGCGGCTTGAGCGGCGTGGCGTTCGGGCCCGACGTGGGACTGGTCTCGCGCGTCACACAAGGCTGCAAACCTGTCTCCCAAACGCGGGTCGTCACCGACTGCCAGGACAACGTGGTTCTCACGCTCAATGGCGAGCCTGCGCTGGAGGTTCTGCTGAACGATTTGGCGGTGTCCTTGAGCGAGCCGCAGGAGGCGCTGCAAGCGGTGCGCGCAACACTGGCGGGCCTGGCGCAGCCGCCCACCGGTGGTGACAGCGCAGCAGTGCGAAAGACGGGCAACTTTGGCAGCGACGTGCTGGTGCGCCACATCATCGGGCTGGACCCGGGGCGTCAAGCCATAGCCATTGGCGACCATGTGCACTTGGGCGCGCAGCTGACCTTTTGCCAGCGCAATGTGCAAGCTGCACGCATGGACCTGACCCGCATTTGCGCGGAAATCCGCGAAGAGCTGGAACCCGAAGAAATGCTGGAGCCGCTGCTGGCCGGTGTTGCGCCCGATGAGCAAAGCACCGCAGCGCGACCCGCACGCCACATCACCGGTGCGATTTATGTGAGCTGCACCGGCCGGGGCGGTCCACACTTTGGTGGCAGCAGTGCCGAGATGCAAATCGTGCGCCGGGCACTGGGCGATGTGCCGCTGGTAGGATTTTTTGCTGCCGGAGAGGTGGCACACCACCATCTGTACGCCTACACCGGCGTGCTCACGGTGTTTACTGCCGAGACTTAATGACCGCTTAAGCGCTGGCGCGCTGTAGCCGGTCGGCCACGCCCGCCCAATCCGCGCCCGTAGGCACGGCTTCCACCCATATTTCTTGCACGCCCGCGTCGTCCAGCGCACGCAACACCGCGAACAGCTCGTGCGCGGTGTGCGCTGCGGTGCCCGGCATCGCCTGATAGTGCAGGCCGGCGTCCGCAGGTGGTACCACCGTGTACGCATAGACGCCCAGCGATGCAGGCGCACGCACCGGTGCGGTTTGCCTTGTCTGCAGTGCAGTGCGCAGCGCCTCGGCGGGCATCAAGCGCACCTTTGCGCGCGGTGCGTAGTGCGACTCCAAGGTGCCTGAGGCACGTGGCGCCTGCGCCCGGTCATAGGCCAGGTGTACCGGCTGGCCGCAGGCTTGCGACAAGGCGACGATGTCAATCGATCCCGGGCGCAACAGCACCGGCACACCGCGCGTGCAGTCCACGATGGTAGATTCAATGCCGAGGCTGCACGGGCCGCCGTCTAGCACCAGCAGCGCCGCGCCCAATTCGCTTTGCACATGGACCGCCGTAGTGGGGCTGACGCGGCCAAAGCGGTTGGCGCTCGGCGCTGCAATGCCCCATACCGGCTTGGCAGGGTGCTTGCGCAGCGCATGCAACAGGGCC
>CAIWRE010000368.1 GCA_903914985.1 uncultured beta proteobacterium
CCCGCCAGATCGACTTGCGCCATCACCCAGCCGCCAAAGATGTCGCCGTTGGCGTTGCAATCGCCCGGCATCGGAATCACCTTGAGCACCAGCACCTGGTCGGTGGGCAATTCAACGCCCGCAGGGGCTACCGCGGCGGCGTCGTTGGCGGTTGGGGTGGGGGGCAAAGTGGACATGGGCACAATCGGAGTTTGTTGTTTTGAATTGTCTCCCATGCGCTCTTTTGGCCCGTCTGCCGACTCCCCCCGCACCATGCCTCTTGCACCCGGCGCCTCTGCGTCGGATGCCACCGGGCGCAGGGCGGGCGACTGGAGCACCCTGAAGCGCCTGTTCCCCTACCTGTGGGCCTACAAATGGCGCGTGGTGGTGGCCTTGTCGCTCATGATTGGCGCCAAAGTCGCCAACGTGGGCGTGCCGCTTTTGCTCAAAACGCTGGTGGACACCATGAGCCCCACGCCCGGCGCAGTGGCCGCCGTACTGGTGGTGCCGGTGGCCTTGCTGGTGGGCTATGCGGCGCTGCGCCTGTCGACCTCGCTGTTTGCCGAGCTGCGCGACCTGGTGTTTTCCAAAGCCACGGAGGGTGCCGCGCGCAGCATTTCGCTGGGCGTGTTCCGGCACTTGCATTCCATGAGCCTGCGCTTTCACCTGGACCGCCAGACCGGCGGCATGACGCGCGACATTGAGCGGGGCACCCGGGCTGTGCATTCGCTCGTGTCGTTTTCGCTGTACAGCATCATCCCCACCTTGATTGAAGTGGGTTTGGTGCTGACGTTACTGACGGTCAAGTTTGACGTGTGGTTTGCCGGTATCACGGTGATTGCGCTGGCGCTGTACATCACCTTCACCATCAGCATGACAGAGTGGCGCACCCAGTTTCGCAAGCGCATGAACGAGCTCGACTCCAAGGCCCACACCCGCGCGATTGATTCCTTGCTGAACTTCGAGACCGTCAAGTACTTCAACAACGAAGAATTCGAGGCGCTGCGCTATGACGAGAACCTGGAGCGCTACCGCCTGGCCGCGCTCAAGAGCCAGCGCACGCTCAGCATCTTGAATGCGGGCCAGCAACTCATCATTGCCAGTGGCCTGGTGGCCATGCTGTGGCGCGCCACCCAGGGCGTGGTGGACGGCCGCATGACGCTGGGTGACCTGGTGATGGTCAACGCCTTCATGATTCAGATCTACATCCCGCTCAACTTTTTGGGTGCGATCTACCGCGAACTCAAGCAAAACCTGGCGGACCTGGAAAAAATGTTTGTGCTCCTGGAGCGCGAGCAAGAGATTGCTGATGCGCCCGACGCGCACGCTCTGCTGCTGCCGCAGGGAGCCGACAGCGCGGCGGTGCGCTTTGAACATGTGGGCTTTGCCTATGAGCCTGCGCGCATCATCTTGCATGACATCAGTTTTGAGATTCCCGCGGGCAAAACGATCGCTGTTGTGGGCCCGTCGGGCTCGGGCAAATCGACACTGGCAAGGCTGCTGTACCGTTTTTACGACGTGCAGCAGGGCAGTATTTCGGTGGCGGGGCAAGACATTCGCACCCTGACCCAGGCCAGCCTGCGGACCGCGATTGGCATCGTGCCGCAAGACACCGTGCTGTTCAACGACACCGTGCAATACAACATCGCCTACGGCCGCCCGGGCAGCAGCTTGGAGCAGGTGCAAGCCGCAGCCCGCGCCGCACACATTGACGCCTTCATTGCCAGTACACCCGCGGGCTATGACACCATGGTCGGGGAGCGGGGCCTGAAACTCTCTGGCGGTGAAAAGCAACGCGTGGCGATTGCCCGCACCCTGCTGAAAAACCCGCCGATACTGATATTTGACGAAGCCACCAGTGCCTTGGACTCGGCCAACGAGCGCGCCATCCAAGCCGAGCTCGCCCGTGTAGCGCAAAACAAAACCACGCTGGTGATTGCGCACCGCTTGTCCACGGTGGTGGACGCCCACATGATTTTGGTGATGGACGCCGGACGCATCATTGAGCGCGGCAACCACGCTGAGCTGATTCAAGCCAATGGCCGCTACGCGCACATGTGGGCACTGCAGCAAAGCGGCGAATAAGCCGCAAAGCCAGCTTCCATAATCGCGTCCATGGAAACCAAATGGCTTGAGGACTTTGTGTCGCTGGCGGAAACCCGCAGTTTCAGCCGCTCGGCCCAGCTGCGCCATGTGACGCAACCGGCGTTTTCACGGCGCATCCAATCGCTCGAAGCCTGGGCCGGCATGGAGCTGGTAGACCGCAGCTCTTATCCCACCCACCTGACCCCGGCGGGCGCCGCGCTGTATGCGCAGGCGCTCGACCTACTGCAAGCCCTGCACGCGGCGCGCGATCAATGCCGGGCGACGGCGACCGCCGATACGCCTCTGGGACAATAAGCGCCTGTCCCCTGACCGCTCTGACACAACACCTTATGACCACCACGGCAAACTCCCTGACCCTGATTCGACCCGACGACTGGCATGTGCACTTGCGCGATGGCCAGGCCTTGCAGACTGTGGTGCCGCACACCGCCGCCCAGTTTGGCCGTGCCGTGGTGATGCCCAACCTCAAGCCACCGGTCACCACCGCCGCGCAAGCCCAGGCTTACCGCGCACGCATTGCCGCGGCTGTGCCTGCGGGCATGCGCTTCGAGCCGCTGATGACGCTGTACCTGACCGACATGCTGCCGCCCGACGAAATTGCCCGTGCCCGCGAGGCCGGGGTGGTGGCAGTGAAGCTTTACCCGGCCGGCGCCACCACCAACAGCGACGCCGGTGTGACCGACATCCGCAAGACCTACGCCACCTTGGAGGCCATGCAGCGCGCAGGCATGCCGCTGTTGGTGCACGGCGAGGTCACTGATACAGAGGTGGACTTGTTTGATCGCGAAGCGGCATTTATTGACCAGCAGCTCATCCCGTTGCGACGCGACTTTCCTGAGCTGAAGATCGTGCTGGAACACATCACCACGCGCGACGCGGCCCAGTATGTGCAAAGCGCTGGCCGCCACACCGCAGCGACCATCACTGCCCACCATCTGCTGTACAACCGCAACGCCTTGTTCAAAGGTGGCATCCGGCCGCACTACTACTGCCTGCCCGTCTTGAAACGTGAGACCCACCGGCTGGCGCTGGTCGA
>CAIWRE010000369.1 GCA_903914985.1 uncultured beta proteobacterium
ACGTGACGTGGGTTTCGTCTAGCCTTTCTCCCGACGCCGCCCGATTCCATGCCAGAGAAAACCGCTTGCCCATATCGGCCAAACTGCCGACGTTGACCTGTACTTTATGTGTTGCGTCCATTTTTCGCTCCGTCAATGTCAACTGGAAATTTGCTTTCGCTTTGCAGGATCAAAGTAAACACAATTGCGTGAGGTGTCAATGGCTTATATTGATGCAAAACCCTCTTTCGCCCCATGCCCACCGACTCCCTGCTCACCCTCAAACTGCCCGAAGGCTATGCCTTTGCCGACCTCAAGCTGCGCATGTGCGCGGACGATGCGATTGATTTGGACATGGACTTGTTCAAGTTGGTTTGCACGCTCAATGGCATGGACTTTGACAAGGTCTTGCAAAACCCGGGGCCGGTGGTCACGTCGGTGCTCACCGTTTGGTACAAGCGCCACCTGGCCGATGGCGGCGCGCCGGACGCGCTGATGGAGGCGCTGCGCCGCCAGGGAACTACGCTGAATTAGGCGCGCTCTCTCAAGTCTGCGCCGCTTCCATGGCCAGGCACAAATCGGCCCAGGCTTTGCCTTTGTCGGGGCTGTTGCGTAGCAGGGCTTTGGGCGTGTAGGTCACCACCACGGGAATGCCCCGGTATCGGTACACCGTGCCGCGTTGCTTGCCCGGTGGCAGCGCCAAGGCCTCAGAGTGCTCGGCCAGCAAGAGCTGCGTTGCAAAGCGGCCCATGGCCAAAATCACGCGGGGTTGTGCGAGCGCAATTTGGCGCTGCACATAGGCAGCGCATTGCGCCAGCTCCGCAGCTTGCGGGTTGCGGCCTTGGGGCGGGCGGCAGGCCGTCACATTCACCAGCAGCGCGGCGTCCATACCTTCGGGTAGTGATTGCTCGGCGCTGGCGCGCGCGGCACCCACGGCTTTGAGCATGTTGTCCAACAGCACACCGGCGTCACCGGCAAAGGCGTGGCCTGCGGCGTCTTCGTCCTCGTCTGGCGGGTCGCCCACCACCAGCCACTTGGCAGTCTGCTGGTCAGCCAGCGTGGTGAGGGTGCTGTTGGTGCGCCCTGCACACAGGCCACAGGCTTGGCATTGGGCAGCGGTTTGCTGCAAGTCGGCCCAGCTCAGCGCATGGATTTGGCCCAGGTCGTTGGCGGTGCCGGTGGCGAGTGCTGGCACAGGCGCTCGGGCTGGGGCAGCAGCAGTGGGCGTAGCAACACGCGGTGGCAGACTGGCGGGGCGTGGGCTGGCAGGAGCAGCGGCAGGGGCCGCTGATGGCGCGGCGTCGATCGAAGTGTGCAACCCAAAGTCGGTGCCGGGCAGCCAGACGTGCACGCCCATTTCCAAAAGCATGGCGCGCTGGCGGGTGTCGAGTTGCAAAGGCATAGCCCGATTATGCGAGGCGCATGTTCATGACCAACGCGTCTTCGCGCTCGTTGCGGCCGGCGGCGTAGTAATTTTTGCGCTGGCCCACTTTGGCAAAGCCGTGGCGTTCGTACACCTGGCGGGCTCGGGTGTTGCCCACGCGCACTTCCAGCCACAGGGTTTCGGCGTTTTGGCTGCACGCCCAGATGTCCAGTGCGTCCAGCATCATGTGCGCCCAGCCCTGGCCCTGGTACTCGGGCGCCACGGTGATATTGAGCAGGTGCACTTCGTCCACGCCCTTCATGGCCACGAAGTAGCCGACGATGGTGTTGTCGGCCATCAATATTTGCGCCTGATAGCCGCTGTGCAGCACGTCATGAAAATTGGCGCGGTTCCAGGGATGGGCGTAGCTGCGGTTTTCCACCTCCAGCACCGCGTCCAGGCGGGCGGGGCCCAGGGGCTCGAAGCGCACTTCGGCCCGGTGGCTGGCCAGCGCCTTAGGCATGGGCGCCGGGGCCGGGTTGCGTGGCCTGCAGGTTTTCTTTTTCTGCTTTCTCTACCGCGCGCTCGGCCGTGGTTTTGGCCACTTTGTCGCGCACATACAGTGGCAGCGCCTGGCTCGCAGGCACAGCGTGGCCAGCGGTCAGCAAAGCCGGTGCGAGTTGCAGCATGGCCTGCGCCGTGGGCAGGGCCGCAACGCAGGGTACGCCGGGTGGGAGCGCGAGCTGGTCTGCGTACACAGCAAACGCATTGCCCGCCCAGGCATGCCAGCCACCGTCGGCGGGCGCGGGCAAAGCCCAGTTCGCCAGATCGGGCGGTGCTACCAAACAAGGCGCCTGCAACACGGTCCACTGATCGCCCGCGAAGGCGTAGGTGGCGGCATAAATTTCTTCCATGCGTGCATCCAGCAGCGCGGTCACTTGGCCCTGCGGGGCCTGCGGCACCGCATCTGCGCGGGCCGCTTGGGCTAGCGCCAGCAAAGACGGCACCGGCAGCACCGGCACGTCCGCACCAAAGGCCAGGCCCTGCGCCACGGAGCACGCCGTGCGCAAGCCGGTGAACGAGCCCGGGCCGCTGCCAAAGCAAATAGCGTCCAGCTCAGCAAGGCGCACATCGGCCTGGCGCAGCAAGTCCATCAGGCCACCAATGAGGCTGCTGGACGCCTGCGCGCCACCGGGGC
>CAIWRE010000370.1 GCA_903914985.1 uncultured beta proteobacterium
CCAATGGTGCTCATGTTCACCATCCGGGTGGCGCCCTTGGCCCGCAGGTCGGTGCGGCTCAAGGTGGACTTGTCAAACCCGTGGGTACCAGAGGCAGAGAGCAACATGCCCCCGGCCCGGTGTCTCCAAGCGCCAATCAGCGCGGGCAAGCAGGCCACGGCGCGTACCGCATTGCCGCCGCCGCGCGTGCGCTGCATGCCGTAGTTCAGCCGGATGCCTGCGGGTGCGCCGCTGGCCACACAGGCGCCGTAGTCGCGTGCCAAGGATTCAATCTGCGCCACCGGGATGCCGCAGACTTCGGCAGCGCGCGCGGGCGGCCATTGCAGGGCACGCTCTTTGAGCGCTTCCCAACCCAAGGTGTGGCGCGCAATGTAGTCGTGGTCCAGCCAGTCGTGGGTGATGAGCTGGTGCATCAATGCCAGCGCCAAGGCGGCATCGGTGCCGGGTCGCAGCGCAATGTGTTCGTGGCATTTTTCAGCGGTCTCCGACGTGCGGGGATCGATGCAAATCAGTTTGGCGCCATTGCGTTTGGCGATTTGGGCGTAGCGCCAAAAATGCAAATTGCTGGCAATCGGGTTGCTGCCCCAAATCAGGATCAGCTTGGACTCTGCAAAAAACTCCACCCGCATTCCCAGTTTGCCGCCCAGGGTGGCATCGAGCGCTGCGCCGCCCGCCGAGGCGCATATGGTGCGATCGAGCAGCGACGCGCCCATGCGGTTGAAAAAGCGCTCTGCCATGCCTTCGCCCTGTACCCAGCCCATGGTGCCCGCATAGCTGTAGGGCAGGACGGCTTGAGGGCCGCGCTGCGGGTCGTTGACGATGGCTTGAAGTCGCTGCGCGATGTCCTTGAGCGCCTCGTCCCACCCCACCGGCGTAAATTGACCGGAACCCTTGGGGCCGCTACGGCGCAGGGGTTGGAGCAAGCGTTCAGGATGGTAGGTGCGCTCGTTGTAGCGCGACACCTTGGTGCAGAGCACGCCATCGGTTTGCGGGTGATTGGGGTTGCCCTGCACCTTGATGGCCACGCCGTCTTGCACGGTGGTCACCAAGGAGCAGGTGTCCGGGCAATCGTGGGGGCAGGCGCCCACGACCTGGTGGGTGCCTGTGGGGGATACCGCGTGGATGCTGATGGTCTCTGGCATAGTGGAGTGGGCGCGCTGCCGAACTGGTAACAAAATAGCGCCCATCCTAGCAAGCCTGCACCGTCCTGCGGAGCCTTGGCTTGGCAAAATTTCGAGGCAACTTTATGCAACTCATCGAATCGATCGTTCACCACGCACCGGCGATTGCCGCTATCCGGCGCGACATCCACGCCCACCCCGAGCTATGTTTTCAGGAGGTGCGCACTGCTGACGTCGTGGCAGCCAAGCTGACGGAGTGGGGCATCCCCATTCACCGGGGTCTGGGTACCACGGGGGTGGTGGGCATTGTGAAGGCCGGCACCTCGTCCCGGGCCATCGGTCTGCGGGCGGACATGGACGCTCTGCCCATGCAAGAGGTCAATACTTTTGCCCACGCCAGCGTGCATCCCGGAAAAATGCACTCCTGCGGCCACGACGGGCACACCGCCATGCTGCTGGCCGCTGCCCACTATTTGAGCAAGCACCGCGACTTTGATGGCACCGTGTACCTGATTTTTCAACCGGCCGAGGAGGGCGGCGGTGGCGCCCGTGAAATGATCAAAGAAGGCTTGTTTGAGCAGTTTCCCATGGACGCCGTGTTTGGCATGCACAACTGGCCCGGCATGGCGCAAGGCGACTTCGCGGTCAGCGCGGGCCCTGTCATGGCGTCGAGCAACGAATTCAAAATCACCATCCGGGGCAAGGGCGCGCATGGCGCCATGCCGCACCTGGGGCTGGACCCGGTGCCGGTGGCTTGTCAAATGGTGCAGGCCTTTCAGACCATCATCAGCCGCAATAAAAAGCCGATCGACGCGGGCGTGATATCGGTGACCATGATCCACGCAGGCGAGGCGACAAACGTGATTCCGAACTTCTGTGAGCTGCAAGGCACGGTGCGCACTTTCACGTTTGAAGTGCTGGACTTGCTGGAGCAGCGCATGCGCGAGGTGGCCGAGCACACGGCCGCGGCCTTTGGCGTGACCTGCGAGTTTGAATTCCGCCGCAATTACCCGCCTACCATCAATAGCACCTCTGAAGCCGACTTTGCCCGCAAGGTCATGGCCCAGCTGGTCGGACCAGAACGCGTCCATGCCCAGGAGCCCACCATGGGCGCGGAAGACTTTGCCTACATGTTGATGGCCAAGCCGGGTTGCTATGTGTTTTTAGGCAATGGCGATGGAGACCACCGCAGCCTGGGCCATGGCGGCGGACCGTGCATGCTGCACAACCCCAGCTACGACTTCAACGACCACCTGATCCCGCTGGGGGCAAGCTACTGGGTGCGCTTGGCCGAGGCCTGGTTGGCGCCCTAGCGCCCTAGCGCGGCGCGAAACGGCGCTCTGCAATCGTGAGCAAGCCGTCAAAAATCAGGTTATCCACCAGCTCAAAAGGGCGCGTCATGCTGGGCGCCATCTTCCATCCTGCGCCGCCGGTCATGATGCACAGCGGCTCTTCGCCGCAGTGCGTGCGCACGTGCTGCACCATGCACTCGACCGCTCCGGCAATGGCGTAGGTGCCGCCGCTGGTCAGCGCGTCGCTGGTGTTGGTGGGGAAGGGGCACACCTCTCCGGTGGGCACATGCAAGCCCGCCGTGCCCGACTCCAGCGCGCGCAGCATGATGCCGTGGCCGGGCAGGATGAAGCCGCCTAAGAACCGGCCTTGCGGCGACACGGCCTCTACCGTCACGGCCGTGCCTACCATCACCACTACCATGGGCCGGGGTGCGCCCTGGGCTTGCATGCGGTGGTATGCGCCAATCATGGCCACCCAGCGGTCCGCGCCCAGGCGGCTGGGGTGGTCGTAGCCATTGGTCATTCCCGCCTCGGCGTCGCTGGAGACCACCCATTGCGGCGTCACGTCCCACAACTCGAGTTGCTGCTCTACCCGCCGCTTGATGGCGTCGCCCGCCACCACACAGCCCAAAATGTGGGTGGGCGGTGGCAAAGTGGACCAAATTCCTTCGCCCAGTTTGTCGATGTTTTCTAAAAACTCCGCGCCTTGGGCCAGGAGTTCTGCGCCGGGCAGGGGGGACGCATAGTGCGCCCATTTGAGGCGCGTATTGCCGATGTCCAATGCAAGGAAGGTCATAAGGGCGAATGAGTTTGCAAGCATTATCGCCAAGGCCACACAATGGTTTACAGTCAGGGGTTCAAGTTGACGTTAACGTAAACGTCAATTGCATTCAGTCCACCGGCAACCCCACCGAGAGCGCCCACCATGACCGATCTTTCTGCTGAATTCAAAGCCCTGGCCAACTACCGCCCCACGCACAAAGTGCGCTTCATCACGGCGGCCAGTTTGTTTGACGGGCACGACGCGGCCATCAACATCATGCGCCGCATCTTGCAGGGCATGGGCGCCGAGGTGATTCATTTGGGCCACAACCGCAGTGTCGAAGAAGTCGTGACCGCCGCGTTGCAAGAAGACGTGCAAGGCATCGCCATGAGCTCCTACCAGGGCGGCCATGTGGAGTACTTCAAGTACATGGTGGACCTGCTCAAGCAGCGCGGTGGCGCGCATATACAGGTGTTTGGCGGTGGTGGCGGTGTGATCGTGCCGTCTGAGATTGCCGAGCTGCAGGCCTATGGCGTGACCCGCATCTACAGCCCCGAAGACGGACAAAAAATGGGGCTGGCCGGCATGATCGGTGAAATGGTGATGCGCTGCGACCGCGATCTGGCGCCCTATGCCCCCACCGATCTGAGCGCGCTCCAAGGCCACAGCGACGCCCATTGGCGTGCACTGGCCCAGTTCCTGACCGTCGTGGAAGCGGGCAAGGTGGATGCATCCACGCTGCAAGCCCTGCGCACCCAGGCAGCGGCCACCCACATTCCTGCCATCGGCATCACCGGTACCGGCGGTGCGGGCAAGTCTTCGCTCACCGACGAGCTGATTCGCCGCCTGCGCCTGGACTGTGGCGACAGCTTGCGCATTGCCGTCATCTCCATCGACCCCTCACGCCGCAAGAGCGGTGGCGCCTTGCTGGGCGACCGCATCCGCATGAATGCCATCTCGCCTTGGACCAGCACCGGCAAAGACGCAGGCGCGCGCGTGTTCATGCGCAGCCTTGCCACACGCGACTTTGGCAGCGAGATCAGCCAGGCACTGCCCGACGTGATTGCCGCTTGCAAGGTCGCAGGTTTTGATCTGATTGTGGTGGAGACCTCGGGCATCGGCCAGGGCGACGCCGCCATCGTGCCTTTGGTGGACGTGCCTTTGTATGTGATGACGCCTGAGTTCGGAGCGGCCAGCCAGCTGGAAAAAATCGACATGCTGGACTTTGCCGAGTTCGTGGCCATCAATAAGTTCGACCGCAAAGGTGCCAGCGACGCATTGCGCGACGTGGCCAAGCAGGTGCAACGCAACCGCGAAGCCTGGACCTCGCCCATTGAGAGCATGCCCGTGTTCGGCACCATGGCTGCACGCTTTAACGATGATGGTGTGACTGCGCTCTACCAGGCTATGCTGCCGCGCCTGCAGGCGCTGGGCTTGAACGTGCCTGCGCAGCGGCTGCTGCCTCCGGCGGGGGTGCGCCACAGCAGCAACCAGACGCCTGTGGTGCCCGCATCGCGCACCCGCTACCTGGCCGAAATCAGCGACACCGTGCGTGCCTACAAAAAGCGCGCCCGTGCCCAAGCCCAGCTGGCGCGCGAAATTCAACAGCTGCAAGCCGCCGCTGCCATGCTGCAGGTGGACCGCCCGGTCAAAGCCCGCGCTTCTGAGGCCGCTTTGGCCTTGGCCAGCGAGCGCCAGCAAGTGCAAGACGCTGCAGCCAAAAAGCTGCTCGACCAGTGGCCGGAAATGCAAAAAGCCTATGCGGGCGACGAATACGTGGTCAAGATCCGCGACAAAGAAATCCGCACCGCACTCACCACCCAATCTTTGTCCGGCACCACCATCCGCAAGAGATCGGAGAGCACACGTCTGAACTCCAGTCACTAATGCGCATCTCGTATGCCGTCTTCTGCTTGAAAA
>CAIWRE010000371.1 GCA_903914985.1 uncultured beta proteobacterium
CCTGAAAAACGTGAGCGCCGACTTTCCGGTCGGCCTGCTGACCTGTGTCACCGGTGTTTCCGGTTCGGGTCAATCCACGCTGGTGAACGACACGCTGTATGCCGCCGTGGCACGCACCATCCACCGCGCCCACGAAGAGCCCGCGCCGCACGAATCCATCGAGGGTATTGAGCACTTCGACAAAGTGATCAACGTGGACCAGTCGCCCATTGGCCGCACACCGCGCTCCAACCCCGCTACCTACACCGGCTTGTTCACGCCGATTCGGGAGCTGATGGTGGAAGTGAACACCGCGCGCGAACGGGGCTATGGCGCCGGGCGCTTTAGCTTTAACGTGCCCGCAGGCAGCGGCGGCGGGCGCTGCGAGGCCTGCCAGGGCGACGGCATGGTGAAGGTGGAGATGCACTTTTTGCCCGACGTCTATGTGCCCTGCGACGTGTGCCAGGGCGCGCGCTACAACCGCGAGACGCTGGAGGTGATGTACAAGGGCAAAAACATCGCGCAGATTTTGGACATGACGGTGGAGGCCGCGCTTGAGTTCTTCAAGGCCGTGCCCACCATTGCGCGCAAGCTGCAAACCCTGCTGGACGTGGGCTTGTCCTACATCCGCCTGGGCCAGGCCGCCACCACGCTCTCGGGCGGCGAGGCCCAGCGCGTCAAGCTGGCGCTCGAACTGTCCAAGCGCGATACCGGCCGCACCCTGTACATCTTGGACGAACCCACCACCGGCCTGCACTTTGCCGACATCGCGCTCTTGCTCAAGGTGCTGCACCAGCTGCGCGACGCGGGCAACACCATTGTGGTGATCGAACACAACCTGGACGTCATCAAAACCGCCGACTGGCTGATCGACATGGGGCCTGAGGGCGGCTCCGGCGGTGGCACCGTGCTGGCGGTGGGCACGCCGGAGGATATTGCGGCGTGTGAGGGTAGTTTTACCGGGCGGTATTTGAGGAGGATGTTGGGGGTTAGCGAAGGCTGCATAGTTTCCTGATTGCAATTCAAAACATCAGGAAAGACCAGACAAGCCCATCTTGTCCGTAGAATCTGGCGACCCCGCTGACATTGCGCTGCTGAAAAGCGCTGTAGTTCGGTGGCTTTGCGTCGCCGGCTTTCGCCGGGTTTGCCCTTCAATTTTCTTGTCCATCGGTTTTGCTTGAAACCGACTCGTTCATCTTATCAAACTGATAATTGATAAAGATGGCTTACGCCGTTGCGTCGATTTCAGAAAGTCGCCGATCTGATGTCGCGGGCGTGATGCAACACTCGAAGCACGGTCAATTCCACAGTGTCAACTTCATAAAACAAGACGTATGGCGTGGAGCTTGGCCAACTGCGCACCTGACTACCCAACTCCGGTCTCGCCCGCCCGATTAAGGGTTGCATCAGCCAACGGCCTTTGTTGACCGCTGCTTTCTGCCTTGCGCTTTGATGGCCTCAATATTGAGCGGCGCCACGCGCCCGGCCCGCTTATCTGCTTGGCCAAGTTCAATGTCCAACTTCAGGTTCGCTAAGGTTGCGCTCTGGACCGACTGGTAAGACTCAAACAGACGCAGTGCCTCACGAATGACTTCACTGGCGGAACCAAACATGCCCGAAGCCACGTGGGCCCGTACCCGGTTCTCAAGCTCCGGTGGAAGCGATACGTTTAATGACATGCTTGGCTCCTCAATTCAATGGCAGACTTTGCCATTGTAGGGTGATTGCTCGGCTGAGGCGAAAACGTGCCCTAGCACCGCGAAAAACACGGTCTCGTCCCTGGCCGAGACTTGAATTTTCGTAACGAAAGGCCAGTCCACTGCTTGATGCGCCGCTCCGATTGGCGCAGGCTCCTACCCCAGCAAGAGCGCCCCATCCCATACAGTCCAAAAAGTAATGTCTGGCACCTTCAACTTTGAAAGGTCCAAGGCGAACACCTGCTCGGGCGGACTCAACCGGTGCATGTGCGCCAGGTGCTCACGTAGCAGCGCATGCACGGCGGGGCGGGTGAGGTCGTCTACTTCGATTCGCATGGTGGGGGCGGTTTGACAATCGAGGTGGTGCGACTTGCTCGGCAAAAAACGTCCGTGGCCCTGGATCTAGCCGAATGAATATGGCACCAATTGCCCCGTCTTAGCCGCTTCGCACCCGAATTTGGAATCGTCCAACATCATTTCAGGATGGCAACAAAGAGACGTGAGCCTGCAACTCGTCCCACGGCGCCGCCAGTTTTCTGCCATCGCGGATCAAAAGCCCAGTGGCTTCCAACACTGCCACGTCTTGGTGCACATTTTTGTAGTCCCGTCCAAGTGTCTGCGCTAGTTCGCGAACATTGTTGGCACCATGCTGGCGCACATGGCGAAGCAACTCTAGCCGCCGGGGAGAGAGTGTTTCCAGCATGGTCTGAATATTGAGAAACGTGACGTGGGTTTCGTCTAGCCTTTCTCCCGACGCCGCCCGATTCCATGCCAGAGAAAACCGCTTGCCCATATCGGCCAAACTGCCGACGTTGACCTGTACTTTATGTGTTGCGTCCATTTTTCGCTCCGTCAATGTCA
>CAIWRE010000372.1 GCA_903914985.1 uncultured beta proteobacterium
GTCAGCACTTTTTCGGTCTGGGCGGACGCACCATCGGCAATGCGGCGGCTCACCTGCGCTTGCAAACGCTCATGCGTGGCCACGCTGGTTTGCAGCGCACTTTGTTTGAGGTCTGCGCTAAAGCCGTCGGCCCAGGCCTGCAGCACACGCAGTGCCAGCTGCTGGCGTGCATCTTCATAACTTTGGGCGGCCATGTCGGCGCTGGCCTGCGCTTTTTCTACGCCCGCATCCAAGCGGCCATGGGTCCACACCGGCTGCTGCAATCGAAAAATTTTGACGTTAGCGTCTTGCAAATAGCTCGGGTCGCGCTGCCCGGCACTGACCTGTTCAATCGACAACGAGGGCGTGGGAAAAAACTGCTGGCGCGCGTAGTCCAGTTCCGACGCCGCCACTGCTTTTTGGCTTCGCTGGCCTTGCACTGACGGGTGGGTGCTCACGGCGCGTTCCAGCAGGGCTTCCAGGCTTTGCTGTGCTTGCACATGTGCAGCCCCTGCGGTGCAAGCCAATGCGAGCATCATGCTGCGCCATTCAACCATAAGAGAGCTCCATGTTCACCAGACATGCGGCTGGTGGTTCGACCGTCGATTGTAGTTTGGCGCACAGACAGACCCTGTGCGTTGCGCTGTGGGGAGAATAAAAAAAGGACCCCTACGGGGCCCTTTCTTCGCAATGGCTTGCACCAATGCGGATACTCCAACGATAGTGCCTATGAACCCGCCAAATGAGTTCGGACGGCCGTCAGAATTACTTCTGCAGGATCATGGCGAAGTTGCCAGCGCCAGCTTGGTTGATCATGGCAGCACCAGCACCTTGCTGGTTGATGTAAGCCCAGTTAGCGCCATCGCTGTTGTCTTGAACGATCAAGGCGGTAGAGCCAGCCGCGTCAGCCGATTGCAGGATGTAAGCACCGCCCAGGGTATCAACCGCCAAATCGATCGACATGTCAGTAGCAACCACATCGGTCATGGTCGCGACAGCGAGGTCAGCAGGAGCTTCTGCGAATGCAGCAACAGAGATCAAGGAAGCAGCAACGGCCAAAGCCAATTTAGAGAATTTCATCGTGAACTTTCGTTAGGTTAAAAAATGTGCCAGCAGCATTTTTTTGCCGACCTGAGTAGTTTTACGCAGCAATTTAATTTTTTTGTGAATTTTGTGTGGGCTGTTGGGTGCCGTTTTTGCACTTATTTGCTTAATTTGTGGGCGTCAATCGCATGTCAATGCCGTTGCCGGTTTGGGTGATCTGCATCGGAGTCTTGACAGCCATCGTCTGCTCAATGATGTTGTAGTTCCCAATCTGCGAAAAGCTGAGCGTCGTTTCAGCCCCCAACACCACCGCTGCCTGGTTACCGACGCCCTCTTGCCTTCCGTCCAGCACAGAACCATAGCCGCGCTGCACCGCTGCAATGCTGTTGTAAGAGCCAATTTGGGTGAGATTGGCGCTGTTATTGCTGCCCTCTTGCCAGAGTCGTAGTTCGTTCCCGCTTCCGTCTTGCACCACTTTGGCGATGTTGTTGTCGCCCAGCTGCCACACCTGGGCCAGGCTGTTGCCACCCGATTGCTCGATAGATGCCAAATTGCCGTTACCGCCTTCCTGCAGAATGCCGGCAACAGGCCCGGTACGGGATGGGGAGACAGCGATGTCGCTCACCCCAAAGTCGAACACCATGGACAAATCCGCCTGGGTTGCGACTTGCGCACCGGCCAGGTTAGAGCCAGTAAGTGCCGCAAGGAAAAGGGCACAGCAGCCCACGCTGCCGACAGTGCGCGCATGAAAACCCGATAAAAAGTGGACTGCCATACCAATTCTTTCAAAACGTAGTGAGCTTTATCGCATGCTCATATGAATTTTCCCCGCGCATGGCATAGACCAAACGGCTCCGCACCCTGCGCGAAACAGACTCCAAAATGACCTTGTAGCGAAAGCCTTTAATAGTCCAAATGGACTATATTTTTCACAAAACATTGCATCTGGCTGCCTACATTTAATGGGTCTCCGCCACCGACCCTAACGCCAGTCCAGACCTCCCATGCTCGTCAAAACAGATGCTTCCACCCCAGTGAAAGATGTGATTGCGGCCGTGCCTGCGACTTCCGCTGGAGCACCCACGAGCGGCACCTTGACCCGTGTCAAAAACAAGCTGTTCGCGCGCCCGGCCGACGCCGCAGAGCCCGTGGCCACTTCGGATGCGCAAGCTGCAGCGCCAGCCCACGATGCGCAGCAGCCATTGCCACAGGAGCTGCAAGGGCAAACCGGGCTTGCAGACGAGGGCGTGGCACTCGCTGCGATAGACCCTTTGTGGTACGTCGAGCCCGGCACTTCTCCCAAAGCTTCCGATGCGCCCAAACCGAGCTGGTTTGGTTCTCCAACCGGATCGACCAGCTCCGAACCGGGCATCGGTTCGCTGTTCAGCAAAAGCCCGGCAGCCACAGAAACTCCCGTGGTGCGCGGCCCAAGCTTGTCCGCCATGGGGTCTGGCGCGCTGGGCGGCTTGGGTGCGCTCGGCGTAGGGCTGGGTCTCGCGGGTGGTGGTGGCGGCAGCAGTGGCAGCCCCGCTGCACCACCGGCGCCCACCACCACCATCAAAGTGGTGGATGGCCCGATTCGTGACGCCCGGGTGTATTCGGACATGAACGACAACGGCGTTTATGACGCGGGCATTGACAAGCTCGTAGGCACAACAGACGCCAATGGCAGTCTAAGTTTGGCCAGCGCAAGCTTGGGCTCGCATGGCCTTTTGGCCGTGGGTGGCACCAACAGCAATGGCATGCCCAATGCGTCCACCCTTTCGCTCCTTGCGCCGACCGACAAGACCGCCCCTCTGGTGGTGGTGAGCCCGCTGACCAGCCTGGTGTCCGAGGTTTACCTGCAGTCACAACAATCCGAGCACAAACTCAGCGTGAGCCAGGCAGAAGGTGCCGTCAAGCTGGCTTTGGGTATTGATACCGGCAGCGCCAGCCTTTCGAGCATGGACCCGACTGCCTCGGGTGATTCCGCCTTAAAGCTGCTGAAAGTCGGCGCGGTGCTGGCCAGCCTTTCGGCAGTGGCCCTGTCGCCCAATGCGTCCTCACAAGACACCATCGCCGGTTACATCCTGGCCCAGGCGCCGACCGACGGTAGCCTGCTGACACAGCTCACCACAAGCGAAGGCCTGCAGACGGTATTTGCCAGCAGTTTGGACGCCTTGTCGCTGGCCGACCGGTCCAGCGCGCTGGTCACTTTGGGCACCCTGGAAGACAACCACACCAGCATGATGGCGGCACGAGACAGCACGACGCTGGCATCCACGCAAATCGCCAAACCGCAAATCCTCGGCCTGGTGCAGGACACCGGGCCCAGCGCCAGCGACAACATCACCAGCCTGGCACTGCTCACGGTGTCGTCCTTGGGTGGTGTGACACAGCTCTCGGTCAATTACGGCTCCACCTGGGTCGATGCCAGCAGTTTTGTGCCGGCAGATGGCAGGCTCACCGTCATTGCGCGCTCCAACTACGGCACCAACAGCGACGGCAAGTTGATCGTCTCCGGCAACAGTGAGCCCTTCACCTTTACCTTGCACTCCACCGTGCCACCCGCGCCCTCGATTGCGCTGACCCATGACACCGCAGTTGCGACCGACCGCATTTCAAGCGATGGCCGGTATACCGTGACGGCGACCCAGGTCACGGGTGGCCTGGTCCAGTACAGCATCGATGGCCGCAATTGGGACGCCACTGTGAGCGCCCAAGACCAGACCACGCTGGCACAGGACGGCACGCATACGGTGTACGTGCGGCAAATCGTGCAAGACTCAGGCTTGCCGTCAGCCGTCAAACGGCTGGATTTCACCCTGGACACCCGCATTGCCGCCGGTACCGCGTATGTGGTGGGCGCAGATGACACCGGCGCATCCTCAGCCGATGGCATTACCAGCAACACCCAAGCCCGACTGGCGGGCGATACCGACCCTTACAACACCGTTGCGCTGACGGTGCAGGGCAAAGGCACCTACACCATGCATGCGGACTCCAGAGGCCACTGGGTGATGGACCCATTGGTCAACGGCCTGTCCTTTGATGATGCCCACCACAGCCTTGCATTGCAAATCAGCGACGCGGCGGGAAACAGCGCAAACACCACGCTCAACCTCACGGTAGACACCCAACTGGACTTGGGCACGGCCTTCATTGTGGGTGCCGGTGCTGAAACTGGTGTCGCTTACAACCCAACGCCCACCCTCAGCGGCACCACCACCGAAATCGGTGCCAAAGTCGAGGTGAGTCTGGAGGTGCCGGACGTCAACGGTGACGGGTTCCAAACGCTGATCTTTCGCACCACCACCGATGCGCAGGGCCATTGGTCTGTGGTGCTGGACACCCCCGACCATACCGGCCTGGTAGTGCCTGCGGGCGAGGAATCGTACGACTACTCGCCCCAGATCACCATCACCGACCTGGCTGGCAACTCCGACTACAGCAACCTGGCGGATTTCACACTTTCGCTCGGCCCGGAGCCTGCGCTGGGCGGCCTGGACGCAGCATCCGACACCGGCGCAGCCAACAACGACTTCATCACCTCCAACACGATGCCAATTTTCAGTGGCACGGCCTTGGCCGGTGCCATCGTGACTGTGCTCATCGACGATGTGGAAGTGGCCACGGCGGTAGTGGGAGGCAATGGCAGATGGAGCTGCCAGGCTTTGGAGCCGCTCGAAGATGGCGAGTACCAACTCAGCCTGGCAGTCTCAATGACCAGGGGCCAATCCTCCGGTACCACCGTGGGCGAACCCGTGCTTCTGGTCATCGATAGCACCCCGCCCGACTCCGACAGTGTGGTTCCCAATGCCATGGCAAGTGACGGCGGTTATGGGACAGACGCCGAAGGTCTGATGTACTTCAACGCCGACAGCCTCAACAGCGACACGCCCTTGACCTTCTCCGGCACCGCAGATCTGGGTGCCACGGTAGACCTGTACATTGCCGACACCTTGATAGACACCGTCACCGCTTCGATCGATGACGGCAGCTGGTCTTTTGCCTGGGACGGCTTGGTGAACGGAAGCCTCCTTGCCGACGGCAGCTACACCGCGGCCGTGGTGGTGACCGACTTGGCCGGCAACGTCAGCGACTTGCTGCCCGCCGCAGACGCTGACATGGCCTTTGTGATCGATACCGCTGCACCTGACACCAGCGCACTCACAGCCTTGCTGGCTGATGGCATGCAAACCGGCGCCGACCCCGACACCGGAGACGCTTACACCAACCAAACCGATATCAGCCTGGCGGGCACCGCAGACCCGATGGCAACGCTGGTGGTCACGGTTGACGGACAGGAGTATGACGTCAGCGCGGATGACGCAGGTGCCTGGACCTTGGATCTTTCGGGCCTGGCTGAAGGCAGTTACACCGTGTCAGTCGTCACCAAGAACCTGGCGGGTAATGTGAGTGAGCCGGTCGATGTCTTGATTTTCAATATAGACACGGTTCCTGAGTATTTCAGCGGCTCTGCAGAAGACGGCTACAGCCCTGTGACCGGCACCCAC
>CAIWRE010000373.1 GCA_903914985.1 uncultured beta proteobacterium
CGAAGCGTGATCAAGGTGTCGTCGGTGCCCGACGACCGGCACGTGGTGGAAGCGCCCTGCCGCGTTTTTGATTCCCAGGAAGCACTGCACACGGCGTTCACTGCAGGCGAACTGGACCGCGACCTGGTCTGTGTGGTGCGCTGGCAAGGCCCGCAAGCCAACGGCATGCCGGAGCTGCACAAGCTCACGCCCCCGCTGGCCGTGCTGCAGGGCAAAGGATTCAAGGTGGCGCTGGTGACCGATGGCCGCATGAGCGGCGCGTCGGGCAAAGTGCCTGCGGCCATCCATGTGTCGCCCGAAGCAGCCGCTGGTGGCCCTTTGGCCAAAGTCCGCGATGGGGACCTGGTTCGCATGGATGCCACGGCAGGCACCTTGCAGGTGTTGGTCCCGGCTGCCGAATGGGACGCCCGTACGCTTGCCACCATGCCGCCCGAATTGCGCGCCGCCAACGGCATTGGCATGGGGCGGGAGCTGTTTGCGGGCATGCGGCGCAACGCCTTGGCGGCAGAGCAGGGCGCTTGCAGCTGGCTGTAAATGGCCGCGACTTCACCAAATCAACACAACGGGACGACACCATGACCTCCACTATTTCCACAAACGCAGGCTTGACTGCCCTCCAGGTGATGCAAGACGCGCCGGTCATTCCGGTGATTGTGCTCAACGACGTGGCCCACGCGGTGCCCATGGCACGTGCCCTGGTGGCGGGTGGGGTGCGCATGTTGGAAGTGACGTTGCGTACGCCCCAAGCGCTGGCCTGTATTGAAGCCATTGCACGCGAAGTGCCCGAAGCGGTGGTGGGCGCCGGTACTGTGCGCTCCAGGGCCGACGCCCAGTCGGCGGCGCGCGCCGGTGCCCGCTTCGCGGTCAGTCCCGGCTACACCAGTGCCGTGGGCCAGGCTTGTCGCGATGTGGGCTTGGCGCTCTTGCCCGGTGTGGCCACCGGCAGCGAAATCATGATGGCGCAGGAAGATGGCTTTACCGAGCTCAAGTTCTTTCCGGCCATGCAAGCCGGTGGCCCGGCCATGCTCAAGGCCTGGAGCGGCCCCTTCTTTGATGTGCGCTTTTGCCCGACCGGCGGAGTCAGCCTGCAAAACGCGGGGGAGTTTCTGGCCTTGCCTAACGTGGTGTGTGTGGGTGGCTCGTGGCTGGTCCCGGCCGACGCCATGGCCGCGGGCGACTGGAAGCGCATCACGCAACTTGCGGCGGACACCTCGTCATTGCGAAAGTAGCGCCATTGCCGCAGGCCTTGCGCCTGTGCACAATAGGCGTCTATGGCCAAAAAAGACCAGCGCAGCGACCGCGTGAGCGAAACACCTGCCACCCAGTTTCTCAAAACCCACAAGGTCGCGTTCACCGAACACCCCTACGAATACCTGGAGCACGGCGGTGCGCAACACAGCGCGCAGGTGCTGGGCTGGGATCCGTTTCATGTGGTCAAGACCTTGATCATGGAAGACCAGGACGCCAAGCCCTTGGTGGTCCTGATGCATGGCAATCGCAAGGTGTCCACCAAAAATCTGGCGCGCCAGATGGGTGCCAAGTCCGTGGCGCCTTGTGCGCCCGAAACCGCCAACCGGCACAGCGGCTACCTGGTCGGCGGTACCTCGCCCTTTGCCACGCGCAAGTCCATGCCGGTGTACGTGGAATCCACCATCCTCGAGCTGCCCAAGATCTTGATCAACGGCGGGCGGCGTGGTTACCTGGTGGGCATAGACCCCGCGCTGTGCGTAGAGTTGCTGGGTGCAAAGGCGGTACAGTGCGCTCTTGAAGAATAAGGCCGCCGCCTTGCGCCGGTGCCGCACAACAAACCCATCCGGAGACATTTTTTGGACGCCTTCATTCCTTTTTACCCCGCATTGGCCACGGTGGCGGCTTACCTGATCGGCTCGCTGTCTTTTGCGGTCATCGTCAGCAGCGCCATGGGCTTGAATGACCCCCGCAGCTACGGCAGCAAGAACCCCGGTGCCACCAACGTTTTGCGGTCGGGCAACAAGCTGGCGGCCGTATTGACGCTGGTGCTGGACGCCTTCAAAGGCTGGCTGCCGGTCGCGCTGGTGCAAACCTGGGGCGGTGCTTATGGCTTGGAGGCCGGCAGCGTGGCGATGGTCGGTCTGGCCGCGTTTTTAGGCCATTTGTACCCGGTGTTTTTTCGCTTTGTCGGTGGCAAAGGCGTGGCCACGGCGCTGGGCGTGGTGTTGGCCGTCAACCCGGTGCTGGGATTGGCAACGGGCGTCACCTGGCTCTTGATTGCTTATTTTTTCCGCTATTCCTCGCTAGCGGCTTTGGTGTCGGCGGTGTTTGTGCCGGTGTACTACTTGATGGCCGACGGCGTGTTTTGGCGCGCAGACAACGGCATTGCCTTGGCTTTGGTCATAGTCAGCGGCCTGTTGATTTGGCGCCACGCCGAAAACCTGTCGCGCCTGGTCAAAGGAACCGAATCCAAGATCGGAAAAAAATAAAGGCGACCGGGTGGCCGCCTTATCGCGCCGCTGCAGTTGCTTAGTCGCGGAAGTTGTTGAAACTCAGCGGCACGTCGGTAATGTCTTTTTTCAACAAGGCCATGGCGGTTTGCAAATCGTCGCGCTTGGCGCCTGTGACCCGCACCGAATCCCCCTGAATCGCCGCCTGCACCTTGAGCTTGCTGTCTTTGAGGATGCGCTGAATTTTTTTGCCCAACTCAGTCTCAATGCCGTTGCGCACGGTGATGACCTGCTTGACCTTGTCTCCGCCCATTTTTTGCACGTCGCCCAAGTCCAGAAAGCGCACATCGACGTTGCGCTTGGTCATTTTGTTGCGCAGCACGTCTTCGATTTGTGCCAGTTGGAACTCGGCGTCTCCGATCATGGTGATCTCTTTGTCCTTGATCTCAATGCTGGCAGAGGTGCCTTTGAAGTCAAAGCGGGTGGTGATTTCTTTGACGGTGTTTTCCACCGCGTTTTTGACGTCGACCAGGTTGGCTTCGCAAACGGTATCAAAAGAGGGCATGGCTTAATTCTCGGTGCGCTGAAGGGAGCGTCGCGATTCGGGCTGAATGCGACAATCCCAGGATGTTAGTCGAGAACAACGTCGCCCTGCAGGCGCTCAACACCTTCCATATTGTGGCAAAAGCACACCGATTGGTGCGCATTCACAATGAAGCGGACGCCCTGGCGCTCTGCGCTGACCCCCAATGGCGCGAGACCCCGAAGTTTGTCTTGGGCGGCGGCAGCAACCTCGTGATCACGGGCGATGTCAAGCCGCTGGTGCTCAAAGTGGAAGTGATGGGGCGGCGCCTGCTGCGGGAAACGTCCAAACACTGGGTGGTGGAAGCCGGGGCGGGCGAAGACTGGCACGGCTTCGTGGCCTGGACGCTGGAGCAGGGGCTGCCGGGGCTGGAAAACCTCGCCATGATTCCCGGCACTGTCGGCGCTTCGCCCGTGCAAAACATCGGTGCGTACGGCGTGGAGTTGCAAGACCGGTTTGAGTCGCTGGACGCGATTGATTTGCAGACTGGGCAGATTTTTACGCTGGACGCCGCCCAGTGCGGCTTTGGCTACCGCGACTCGGTGTTCAAACACGCGGCCGGTGACAAGGGCCTGGGGCTGAAAGACCGCGCGCTGATTTTGCGGGTGCGTTTTGCCTTGCCCAAGGCATGGAAGCCGGTGCTCGGCTATGCGGACCTGGACAAAAAGCAAGCCGAACATGGGGGCGTGCAGCCTACGGCCCAGCAGCTCTTTGACTGGGTTTGCCAAATCCGGCGCGCCAAGCTGCCCGACCCGGCGGTGATCGGCAACGCCGGGAGCTTTTTCAAGAACCCCACCGTCAGCGCCGAGCAATGCGCCGACATCATTGCCAGAGATCCCAAGGTGGTGCATTACAAGCTGGCCGATGGAAGCTTCAAGCTCGCGGCAGGTTGGTTGATTGACGCCTGCGGCTGGCGCGGCAAATCGATCGGCCAGGCCGGTGTCTATGAAAAGCAAGCCCTGGTGCTGGTCAATCGCGGTGCTGGCGTAGGCGGTGAGGGCGCCACGGGCGGCGAGGTGATGACCCTGGCAGGCGCCATCCAGACCAGCGTGTACGAGCGCTTTGGTCTGCGGCTAGAGACCGAGCCGGTGGTGCTGTAAACCGCATTGACCCTGCGCAAGCCGCTGACTTATCGAGTCGCTACAGTGCAGGCTATGAAACATATTTTGGTATTGGGTGGCACCGGGTTTGTCGGCGCCCACGTGTGTGAAAAGCTGGTCCGCGCGGGCTACCGTGTGAGTGTTCCCACGCGCCGTGCGGTCAACGCGCGCAATATTCAGCACCTGCCCGGGCTCACGGTGCTGGAATGCAATGTGCACGACGAGTCCGCATTGACACAGGCCATGGCCAATGTGGACGGCGTGGTGAATTTGGTAGCCATACTCCATGGCACACCCGAGTCCTTCGACCGGGTGCACCGTCTGCTGCCTGAAAAAATAGCCCGCGCGTGCACTGCACAAGGCGTGCGCCAGTTGGTGCACGTCAGCGCGCTGGGAACCGACTGGCGTGCCCCGCAAACCTGCCCTTCAAACTACCTGCGCAGCAAAGGGCAGGGAGAGGCGGTATTGATGCAGGTGCTGGGTTGGCCGCATGACGGAGCTGACAGCGGCGCAGAGGGCTCGCACATCGGCCTGACGGTGTTACGGCCGAGTGTTATTTTTGGTGCGCAAGACAAGTTTTTGAACGTGTTTGCAGCCTTGCAAAAAGTGTTTCCTGTCATGCCGCTGGCGGGCGCACAGGCCAAATTTCAACCGGTGTGGGTCGAAGACGTCGCCCGCGCTGTGGTGAACAGTATGGGGCGGGGGCTATCCGGGGCGCCTGCCTGGGACTTGTACGAGTTGGTAGGACCTCAGGTCTACAAGCTGCGGGAGCTGGTGCAATTGGCTGCGAAGCTCAGTGGCATCGGCAAGGGCCACGGACGTCCGGTGATTGGCTTGCCGCGCTGGATGGGACATGTGCAGGCCGTCATGCTGGGCCTGTTGCCCGGTGAGCCGGTCATGAGCGTGGACAACCTGGACTCCATGCGCGTGGACAACGTGGCCACCGGCCAGTTACCGGGTTTTGAGGCCCTCGGTATCACGCCAAGCACGCTGGCCGCGATCGCGCCGACCTATTTGTTACCGGATCGATCTGGCCAAGGCTTGCTGGGCGTTCGCCGCCACGCGCATTAAGCGTTCTTTGCCGCTTTTTGCTGCTTGCGGCGCAGCGCCACACAGCGTTCGATCGCTTCTTGTAGCCGTGAAATATGCACCGGCTTGGTGACGAAAAAGTTGACCCCGGCAGCCAAAGCATCTTCCTGGGCATTGTTCATGGCATCGGCAGTGAGTGCGATGATGGGGATGTCTTTGACGGGGCTGTTCAAAGCGCGGATGGCCCGCGTTGCGGCCAATCCATCCATGACCGGCATGTGCAGGTCCATCAGGATCAAGTCAAAAGCCTGTTTTTGCACCAGTTCCAGCGCCAGTTGACCGTTTTCGCAAAAGGTCGATTGGCAGTGCATGCGGTCGAGCAAGATGCCCACAAACTTGCGGTTCACCGGATTGTCTTCGGCAACCAGAACATGGTGGCTTGCGGCTTTACTGGGACGATCGGCAGGCGCTGAGGGCGCCAAGAAGGCCGAAACGGCAGGGGGTGTTTCGCAGACGCGAAGGGGCAGGTCCAAGCTAAAGCGAGAGCCCGCACCAGGGGCGCTGAGCACCTCGATGTCGCCGCCCATCATTTGCGCCAGCGAGCGCGATATCTCCAAGCCCAGGCCGGAGCCGCCAAACTGGCGTGCCACGGTGCTGTCCACTTGGTAAAAGCGCTGAAACAAACGTTCCACCGCTTCTTCACTCATGCCGATGCCGGTGTCTTCGACTTCGATCAGCAAAATAGGACCCAG
>CAIWRE010000374.1 GCA_903914985.1 uncultured beta proteobacterium
AAACACAAAGGAAGAACCCCTGTTGCCAAAGGATCCAGCGTACCGGTATGGCCTGCTTTTTCAGCACGCAGTAACCACTTGGCTTTTTGTAAAGCCTGGTTACTGGATAAACCCAATGGTTTATCGAGCAACAGCACCCCATGCACAGGGCGCCGTTGCACCCTGGTGCGTGGCACGTTCATTTCATTCCTCGTTTTGGGAGCGTGATGCAACGGCCTTGGAGATCAATGCATTCATGTCTGCTGCACGTTCAGTTGTGCGGTCAAAAATAAAGTGCAATGTAGGCACCGTGTGAATATGCAGACGCTTGAACAAGCCCGATCGCAAAAAGCCCGCCGCCTGGTTCAATCCTTCGGCGCACTGCACCGGGTCGCCCACCAGCAGGCTGAAATAGACCTTGGCATGCGCGTAGTCCGGCGTCACCTCGACCGACTGAATCGTCACCATGCCCACCCGCGGGTCTTTCAACTCGCGTGCGATCAGCTCCGTCAGATCGCGCTGGATCTGATCGGCAACGCGAAAACCGCGGTTGGGGACGGACGATTTTTTCTTCACAAAGCAGCTCCGCGCGCCACCGGGCCGCCCCAAGGCGAGCGACGGCCCCCCCGGGGGGCAGCGACAGATACGAAGTGACGAGCGTGGGGGCTCATATGGTTCGGGCGATTTCTTTGATCTCAAAGAATTCCAACTGGTCGCCCACGGCGATGTCGTTGTAATTCTTGAGCTTGATACCGCACTCGAAGCCTTCTTTGACCTCGCGCACATCGTCCTTCATGCGCTTGAGCGAATCGAGCTCGCCGGTGTAAATCACCGCGTTGTCGCGCAGCAGGCGGAAATGCGCACTGCGGTTGACATGGCCGCCGGTGACCATACAACCCGCGACCGTACCAATCTTGGATGCCACAAACACCGTGCGAATCTCGGCAAAACCGATGACTTCTTCGCGTTTTTCCGGTGCCAGCATGCCCGACATGGCAGCTTTGAGTTCGTCCACTGCGTCGTAAATGATGCTGTAGTAGTGGATGTCGACCCCATTGCCTTCGGCCAGTTTGCGCGCACCGGCGTCGGCCCGCACATTGAAGCCAATGACGATGGCCTTGGAGGCAATCGCCAGGTTGATGTCCGACTCGCTGATGCCGCCGACTGCGGAGTACACCATCTGCACCTTGACCTCGTCGGTGGAGAGCTTGAGCAGGGACGCGGCCAATGCTTCTTGCGAACCTTGCACATCGGCCTTGATGATGATGGGCAGTGTTTTGACGTCGCCGGCCGACATGTCGCTGAACATGTTTTCCAGCTTGGCGGCTTGCTGCTTGGCCAACTTGGTGTTGCGGAATTTACCGGCGCGGTAGGTGGCAATTTCACGGGCGCGGCGCTCGTCCGACATGACCATGAATTCGTCGCCCGCCTGCGGCACTTCGGTCAGACCTTGGATTTCCACGGGAATGGATGGACCTGCCTCTTTAATGGGCTTGCCGTTTTCGTCCAACATGGCGCGCACGCGGCCAAAGGTTTGGCCTGCCAGCACCACATCGCCCGTCTTGAGCGTGCCCGACTGCACCAGAATCGTGGCCACGGGGCCGCGACCTTTGTCCAGACGCGCTTCGATCACCAGACCCTTGGCCATGGACTCCACCGGCGCACGCAACTCCAGCACCTCGGCTTGCAGAAGCACTTGTTCGAGCAACTGGTCGATGCCCTGGCCGGTTTTGGCGGACACAGACACAAAGGGTGAATCACCACCAAACTCTTCGGGCACCACCTCTTCCACCACCAGCTCGTTTTTCACGCGCTCGGGGT
>CAIWRE010000375.1 GCA_903914985.1 uncultured beta proteobacterium
AGCATGAACCGCAATGCCCCAAGAAACAAGGGAGGGACGCCAGCGACGCCGATCTTGATGGCGGCGAAGTTCATGCCCCACACCACCACCACCAGCATCAAGAGCCCGAAGTCGCGTGGGGAAACAGAATAGGGGGCAGTGGATGAATCGGGCATGGAAGCCCGCGAGTATCCCCTACTATCCCAGCGGCCCGAGGTCATCCCCGTACAAGTGGGAGCCAGGGCCCCGCGCTGCACGGCGACCTTCATCGTCCAAATCGCCGTCTGCACTGAGTTCAGCAAGTTGCTCAAAGGGCAGCGCCTGCTTGACCAAAATCACCGTACAGGGTGCATCCATCGCCACCTTGATGGGGACGGTGGCGACAAAGCGCTGTGTCTTCAGCCCGTGCGTGGCCGCGCCCATCACGATCACGCTGACCTGGTTGCCGTTGGCATAGTCGAGCAAGGCCTTGGCCACGTCACCGGACTCCAGCACGTGGCAGGAGGTTTGATGCCCCGGATGGTCCAGCGGCTGGGCCCATTGGTGCAACTGCGTGAGGTAGCGCCGGTGCAGCTGCGTTTCGCTGCGCTCTTCATGGGTGCTGCTGCTCAAGCTGCTGGGGATCACCGTTACGCATGCCAGCCGTGCGCCTGGGCGGGTGCCCAAGGACCGGGCCACTGCCTGGCGCAGCGAATAAAGCGTCGCATCCGTCGCATCGCGGTAGGGCACGGCCACCATCACGATAGGCACTTCGTCAATTTGCTGGGCCGGCAAGGGGCTGGGCTGGTAGTGCATGCCAGCGGCCTTGATCCAGCGTTTGAAATGGGTGCGAAACGGCGTGGGCTCCGTGTTGGTGCCCCGTGCAGTGACGTGCACTTGCGTGGGGTGCGAAAGATCAAAGGCGAGCAAGGCAGCAGATGCGTAGCGCTTGGCCGCTTCCGGCTCCAGGCAGCGCAACACCACCTCTTGCAACCAGGCCGGCAGGTCGCTGCGGCGCTTGCGCGGCGGCACCGGGTCCACCCACAGACGCTGGCGCATACCCGCGGCCGTTTGCGGCTCGCCAAAGGGCAGCTCGCCCGTGCACAGCTGGTACAGCATGACGCCGATCGCAAACACATCGCTGCGCGGGTCGGCACGCACGCCGACCACTTGCTCCGGTGCAATCCAGGCAGGCGAACCCACGGCCTTGCGCAGCTGCTCGGCCAGCAAGTCGGGGTAGTGCGCATGGTGGGACAAGCCGAAGTCCAACAGCACCGCGGCGCCAAACTCGCTCAAAGGCGGGTCAGCGGCATCGTCTGCCGACACTCCAGTCGCCGGTCGAAACAGCACGTTTTGGGGTTTGAGGTCCAAATGCACCGTGTTTTGCAAATGCAAGGCATGAGCCGCACGCGCCATGGCCACGCCCAGGCGGCAAATCACATCGACATCCAAAGGCTGGGGCGCATCCAACCAATGTTGCAGCGTGCGCCCTTGGATGTACTCCATCACCAAATAGGGCATGCGCTCCAAGTCGCCCGCCGCCACAAAGCGCGGCACATGGGCACCACTGAGCACCTGCTGGATCTGGCACTCCACTTCAAAGCTGACGATGTTTTCAGCACCGTCACCCGTGGCCATGCGCGGCACTTTCATGGCCATGGGAAACCCGGGGTCGTGCGTGCTTTGCGCATAAGTGACGTGGTAGATGTGGGCCATGCCGCCGCTGTGAATGCATTCACCGATGGTGAATCCGTTGAGCTCGGTGCCCGGAGTCAGCAGTTTCATCGGCCCATCTCCAGGCGGGAGGCAAACATCTCAGGCAGCCCTGCACGCCGGATGGCGTCTGCGGCAGCCACATGGTCGTAGTGCACCCGGTGGAATGTCAGCACCTGGGCGCTGGTGTCCAGCAAGGCGTACATGGCCTGCGGGTTGCCGTCGCGCGGTTGACCCACCGAACCCACGGTGGCCAGCCAATGGCGGTGCCGGGGCACGGGAATCGCCATTCCGGCCTGGGGCTGGAAGGGCATGAGCCGGCCCTCTGCGCCCCGGTAATACAAGGTTTGCGCATGGACATGGCCACCAAACACATAGCGCACCTCTGGCCATGCCCGTGCCGCATCCAGGCTGGCGGTGGCGGTCAATGCGTCGGTCACATAGCGCCAGCGCCCGGGCTCATTGGCACTGGCGTGAACCAGCAACACGGTCTCTGCGGCATAGGTCAAGGGCAGTCCGGCGAGCCACTGCCGCTGCGCGGGGCTGAGCTGGTCGTGGGTCCATTGCGCGCCCATATCTCCGACCTTTTGAATGCTGGCGGGCGGCGCCACAGCGAGCTCGTCGTGGTTGCCACGCACCACCCAGGCACCCTCAGCCTGGAGGTCCCGGATGCCATCAATGACATCGCCGGGCTGCGCGCCATAACCCACCATATCACCCAAGAACGCGAGCTGCTGAGCGCCTTGCGCCCGCGCGTGCGCCAGGCAGGCTTGCAAAGCCTGCAAATTGCTGTGGATATCGGATAGCAATGCCAGTTTCACAACCAAAGAGTCCGCTTGGAATAATGGAACATCATCATGCCGCACTTAGCTGACGCGGCGATTTCGGGGTGCGTGGCCTGTTAGCCCATCCTGGTCAGACCCTGCCATCCTTCCCAGGCCATCCAGACCGCCACCAACAGCATCAATACCACCGACAAATAAGGCGCTTTGTCCGCCCACTTGCCAAAGCCGCCCCAGTGCCGCGCGGCATGGCGCACGCTCAAGGCCGCCAGTGCCCCGGACGCAACCATGGTGAGCGCCAGCCCCAGACTAAAGCCCAGCACCAAGGTCGCCCCCAACGCTACTTGCTTGAGCTGCAAACACAAGAGGAGCACGGTAATGGACGCGGGGCAGGGAATCAAGCCCCCGGTCAGGCCGAACACCACAATTTGCCCGGTGGTGACCTCTTGGCCCGCATTGCCAAAGCGCCGCGCAATGTCGTCGGCATGCGCCTGCGCATGGCTATCCAAGGCGGGGCTGTCATGGTCATCGTCGTGGTGATCGTCATCGTGGTCGTGGTCGTGGTCGTGATGATCGTGACCCTTACCGTGCACCGACCGCCAGGTGCGCGCCCACATCCACACAGCGGTCGCGGCGATCAATACGCTGGAAACCAGCTGCATATAGGGCTCGCTGGTGGCGGCGTTCCAGTGCTGGCCGAAATACAGGCCGCCCATGGCCACCGCCCACACCACGGCGGTGTGCGACAGGGTCGCAGCCAGTCCGAGCAGCACCGCCTGGGCCACCGTGCCGCGGATGGCGATGATGAACGCCGCCATGACCGTCTTGGAATGTCCTGGCTCCAGACCATGCAAGGCACCCAGGGCAACGGCGCTGGGAAGGAACAGCCAGGCGCTCGCGCCCCCTTGCTGCAAAAGGCTGGATAAATCGTTCATTCCCCCAGTGTAGATGCGATAAATCAAGGGTTAACCAGTAAGGAATTAGCACTCATCGTCATTGAGTGCTAATATTGCATCCATGGACACAAGGAGTGCTGCAATGTCTTATGCAATCG
>CAIWRE010000376.1 GCA_903914985.1 uncultured beta proteobacterium
CGGCCAGGGTGGTGCACCGCGCATGCGGGGGCTGGGCAGCGGTTACACCCAAATTTTGATTGACGGAGAGCGCGTATCCCGAGGTTTTTCGACCGACGACATTGCGCCGGAGCAGGTGGAGCGCATCGAAATCATGCGTGCCCCGACTGCGGAGACGGGAGCACGTGCCGTGGGCGGAACCATCAACATCATTACCCGCGGTGGCTATACCAAGATGCTGAACAATCTCAACGTAGGCGCCTCGCAAGAGAACGGCTACACCTCACCGGGCGCATCCTGGTCGCGCAATGACACAGTGGATGGGGTGAACTACAACGTCTCGGTGGCCGTGGCGCACAGCGAGCGTGGCAGTGACCAGCAAAAGTCCGCCTTGAGCGAAAACCTGGTCACCCATACGCAGGTCAACCAGACGGAGGCCACCAGCTCCAACAGCCAGCGCGACATGTTGCACGCCAACGCGCGCCTCCAATGGAATGGTGCAGGTGGCGACACCTTTACCCTGATGCCCATGGTGATTGCGACGCAGCGCAAAGGCCAAAGCAGCAGTGTCCTCATCCAAACCGATGGCCTGGCGTCCTACGACAGGAGCGCGGGCACGTCAGAGAGCAGCTACTCGGCGCTGCGTTTGGCAGGCAGCTGGGCGCACAAAATGGACGATGGTGGGCGCTGGTTGCTCAACAGCAGCCTGGGCCGCAGCCAGTGGCGCAACGAGGCTTGGCAAACCTACCGCGGCGGCAATAACTTAGCCCCCACCAACACGCAGTCAGACCAGTACGACACGACCTGGAACAACACCCTTAAATACACCCAGTCGATAGCCGACAAACACAGCCTGGTCAGTGGCGTAGAGCTGGAGTCCAACCAGCGCAACGAGACCGCCAGCACCTTGCGCAACGGCGAATCGGCACTCACCGACTTTGACGGTAACTTGCTGGCCAGCAGCTTGCGCGCAGCCGTTTATACCCAGGACGAATGGGAAATCAATCCGCACTGGGCGGCGCATGCCGGTGTACGCTGGGAAGGTATTCGCACACGCGGCAGCGTAAGTGCTGGCGCCGACGAAGTGGGCAACGACAGCCAGGTGCTCACGCCGCTCTTGCACGCCGTGTGGCGGCCCGATCTGGCCGTCAAAGACCAGTGGCGCGCCAGTCTGACGCGCAGCTACCGCTCTCCCTATTTGTCCAACCTGATTGCGCGGCCGTCGATCAACAACATGTATCCCACCGGCAGCAATACGCAGATGCAACCGGACACCGCAGGCAACCCGAATTTGATGCCGGAGCTGGCAGTGGGCCTGGACTTGGCGTTTGAACACTATATGGCGCGCGGCGGCTTGCTCAGCGCCAACCTGTTTGTGCGCCAGATCAGCAATGTGATGCGCAGTCAAACGACGCTGGAAAACGTGTCCTGGTCCAGTGAGCCGCGCTGGGTTGCGCGCATGCAAAACGTGGGCACGGCGACCACGCACGGCGTGGAGCTCGAAGCCAAGCTGCGTATGAGCGAGTGGTTGGCTGACGCCCCGCCTGTGGACCTGCGCGCCAACATGAGCCTGTTTCGCTCCAGCCTCGATGGCATAAGCGGCCCCAACAACCGCCTGGACCAGCAGCCGGATGGCACCGCCAACTTCGGCGCCGACTACCAGCCCAAGGGTTGGCCGCTCAAGTTCAGCGGCAACCTCAACTTCACCCCCGGCTACACCACCCGTTTGTCCAATGAGCAAGAAGTATTTCAAAGCGACAAGCTGGTGGCGGACGCGACCGTGGTGTGGATCTTCAGCCCGCGCGCGCAACTGCGCGTGGTGGCCAGCAACTTCACC
>CAIWRE010000377.1 GCA_903914985.1 uncultured beta proteobacterium
AAAAGCCATGCACCGGGTCCACCCAAAAAGTGGTGCCCGCAATGCCGCCCCAGGAATACAGGCCCACACTTCCGGGCAGGGTTTCAAGCCCCGGGTGCAGCCGCACCGAAAAGCCCAAACCGAAACCCGTGCCACGCCCCAACATGTCGCCCGAGCGCTCGGTGCTTTGCTGCCCTAGCCCACCCAAATGGTCCGAGGTCATGAGTTTGACCGACGCCGGGCTCAGCAGGCGCTGCCCCAACAGCTGCCCGCCATTGCACAGGCACTGTACAAAGCGCGCATAGTCCTGCGCAGTGGACGCCAGCCCCATGCCGCCGGCTTCCATGCGGGGCACTTTGCGGATATCAATCAAGGGCATCTGGGTGCCACCGTCGGGGTCTTTTGAAAACGCTTCGGCAATACGGTGCTGCTGGTCCGGTGGCACGCTAAAGCCGGTGTCCACCATGCCCAGCGGTTCAAAAATGTTTTCCTGCAAATAGTTGCCAAGCGTCTGGCCGCTCACCGATTCCATCAACGCGCCCAGCAAGTCGGTGGCGCGGCTGTAAGCCCAAATACTGCCGGGCTCAAACATCAAGGGCATCTGTGCCAATGCACGTGAAAACTCTGCGTTGCTACGGTCACGCGACCCCAGCTGTGCCTTCGCATACAAGCGCTGAATCGGCGCACTGCCCAAAATTTCGTAGGTCAGGCCCGAGGTATGGCTAAGCAAGTCTTGCACCGTGGGCGCACGCCGGGGTGCGCGCAAGGTCATGGCGTCCCCTTCAAAGCGCGCCAACTTCACATCGGAAAATTCGGGCAAATGCTTGGCCACCGGATCGCTCAGCAGCAACTCGCCCCGCTCCAGCAATTGCATGACTGCCACCGAAACGATGGGCTTGGTCATGGAATAGATGCGAAAAATTGAATCGACAGCCATGGGCGTGCCGGCCTGCGGATCCTGATGCCCCACGGCCTCATGCAGCAAGACCTGTCCATGACACGCCACCAGGGCCACGGCGCCTGGCAGACGGCCGCGGTCTACTTCGCGTTGCAGCACCTTCGAGATGTTGCGGATACGCGGGGCGTCAAAGCCTGCAGATTCCGGCACAGCGGTGGGCAGTGGTTCAGGGCGCATGGCTCGTCCTTTATGGGTTTACTTTGAAGCCGCTGACGCTTCTTGCTCTTGCAACAGCCGCCACATCACCTTGCCTGCGCCGCTCTTGGGAAGGGCGTCGGTGAATTGCACTTTGCGCGGGACTTTGTAGACCGCCATGTTGTCGCGGCACCAATCCATGATGTCCTGCTCAGTGACTGTGCCCTGGTGGCTGGCGCGCAGTACCACCACCGCCTTGACCGACTCGCCCCGGTAGCTGTCTTGGGTCGCCACAATGCACGCTTCTTGAATGGCAGGATGGCGGAACATCAGCGCTTCCACCTCCGCCGGCCAGACCTTGAAGCCCGAGGCATTGATCATGCGCTTGAGCCGGTCGGTCATGAAAAAGTAACCGTCTTCGTCCACCCGTCCCATGTCTCCGGAGCGGAAAAATGAATGGCCATCGATCTCGACAAAGGCTTCGGCCGTGGCGTCAGGCCGCTTCCAGTAGCCTTTGAAAATCTGCGGCCCGCGCATCACGATTTCACCTGACTCGCCGGTGGGCATTTCAGCCAGCGTGGTCGGGTCCACCACCCGCGCGTCCACACCGATAAAGGGCACACCCAGGCATTGCTGCTTGGGTGAATCGGGCGGGTTGCTGTGCGAGGGCGCTGCGGTTTCGGTGAGGCCGTAGCCTTCGACATAGCGCAGGCCGTATTGCTCCCACAGCCGCTGTGCCACCGCCTGGGGCATGGCCGCGCCGCCACCGCCAATGAACACCAGGCTGGACAGATCAAAGCTGGCGAAGTTGGGGCTGCCCATGAGGTCAATCACCATGGTGGGGATATTGGTCCAGTGCGTCACGCGCCAACGGGCAATCAAAGTGCCTGCCAGCTCGCGGTCCCAACGCGGCATCAGCACCATCGTGGCACCGGCACAAATGTTGGTATGCATCAGGCTCACCATGCCGGTGATATGGAACATGGGGACCACCATCAAGGTGACGTTTTCCATGCTGCCGTTGCCCCACAAGCTGCTGGCCACCGCGTTGTGCATGATGCTCGAATGCATGTGCATGCAGCCCTTGGGCAAGCCGGTGGTTCCACTGGTGTAGGGCAACAGCGCCAAGTCATGGGCTCCCACTGAATGGACGGGTGGGGCCTCTGCGCAGGACAAGGCATCTGTCCATGCATGAATCGCGCCGCCGTCGAGTACGGGTGGCGCATGGCGGGTGCGCAACCAATCGCTCCAAGCCGCAGGTGGCGCGCCGTCACCTGCCTGCGGGTCAAAAGCATCGGTAAAGTGGGTCACCACCAGGTGCGCGAGTTGCTGCGCTTGGGGCAGCG
>CAIWRE010000378.1 GCA_903914985.1 uncultured beta proteobacterium
AAATGCGCCGTGGATAGATCCCAAACCGCCGATCACGATCATCAGCAGGAGGTCAATCGACTGCAAGATGTTGAACTGGTCGGGCGAGATGAACTGCAGTTTGTGCACATACAACGCGCCAGCGATGCCGGCCAGCCCCGCAGACAGCGCAAACGACAGTGTCTTGTAACGCGCCAAATGAATGCCCATGCTTTGCGCTGAAATTTCCGAATCGCGGATCGCGACAAACGCACGGCCCGTGGGCGCGCGCAGCAAGTTCACGATGCCCAGCGTGGCCAGCACGGTGATGAGCAAACACAAAAAGTAAAACTGAACCTCAGTTTCCAGCACCCAGCCAAACAGGTTGGGCTTCTCGATATGCATACCCGCATTGCCACCCGTGACCGATTCCCAGCGCGCCAGAACCTCTTCGACGATGAAGCCAAAAGACAGTGTCGCCATGCCCAGGTAAATGCCTTTCACCCGCAGCGCTGGCAGGCCCACCACCCAACCCGGTGCGGCGGACAGGGCACCCGCGCCCAGCAGGGCCAGAGGGAAGGGCACGCCGGCATTGCACAGCACCGCCTGGGTGTAGGCCCCCACGCCCAAAAACGCTGCGTGCCCCAACGAAAACAAGCCGGTAAATCCCGCCAGCAGCATGATGCCCAAGGCAGCGATGCTGTAAATCAGCACAAAGGTGAGCTGGGCCAGCCAGTACTCAGTGAAAACCCAAGGTGCGGCCAACAGAGCCAGCACCAGCACGCTGTACCAGAATGCGTGGCCGCCGTGCTTGGCCAGGGCGATGTCCTGCGTGTAGGCAGTTTTGAATATGAAACGCATGGGTCAGACCTTTTTGCGGAGTTTTTCGCCAAACAGGCCGTTGGGTTTGACCATGAGCATCACCAGCACCACGATGTAGGCGGCGGTGTCTTTGAATCCATCGGGCAGATAAAAGCCTGAAAAAGATTCCACCAGTCCGATCACTACGCCGCCGACAATGGCGCCCGGCAAACTGCCGAAGCCGCCCACCACCGCAGCGGGGAAGGCCTTGAGACCGATAAAGCCCATGTTGGCGTGCACAAAGGTGATGGGTGCCAGCAGCAGACCCGCCAGGCAGGCCACGGCCGCCGCCAGTCCCCAGGCAATGCCGTTGAGGCGCTTGACGGGAATGCCCATGTAGTAGGCCGCCAGTTGATTTTGCGACGCGGCTTGCATGGCAATGCCCAGTTTGCTGTAGCGGAAGAGGGCAAACAACAGGACACACAGCACGCCCGTGGCGGCGATCACCACCATTTGCTCAACGTTAAGAATCAGTCCACCCACGCGCCAGATTTCGTCCTTGTAGGGCACCGGCAAGGCCAGCGTGTCGGTGCCCATGCCGGGAATCATGGTGATCAGGCCTCGCGCCACATAGCCAATGCCGATGGTCAGCATAACGATCGAAAAAGCGGGTTGCCCCAGGATGGGGCGAATGACGGCGAACTCGATCAGCGCACCCAGCAATGCCATGCCTACGACCGCGCACAAGACCGCAGCCCAGTACGGCCAGCCCAGAATGGTCATACCTACCAGACCCGCAAACGCACCCAGCATCATCAGCTCGCCCTGGGCGAAGCTGACCGTCTCGGTGGCCTTGTAAATGAGCACAAAGCCCATCGCAATCAGCCCGTAGATGCAGCCCTGCGCTACCCCGCTGATCAGCAATTGAAAAAACTGCACCATGTCTCCTTGTGTTGTGCAGTCAATTTATAACGGGGTCGTGTGGAATCCTTGATAGGGTTCTTACTGACAGAGAACCAAATACTGACAATTTTGTTTTTGTAGAGTCAATTTTTAGGAATCTCGCGCGGCCGTCCTTGGTCGTCAATAGCCACATACGTCACAAGGGCTTCGGTCACTTTGATGTACTGGCCCTGGGTGCGAAAGCGCTCCGCAAACACCTCTACTTTCACCGTGATGGAGGTGCGGCCAATGCGTGACACTTTCGAGAAAAACGACAGGATGTC
>CAIWRE010000379.1 GCA_903914985.1 uncultured beta proteobacterium
GCCCACCACCGCCATTTGCTTGATGCGCGGCACCACGCCTGCCGGTGTGACCTGCCCGCTAGGAGCGACCAGGGTCACCACGTCGCCCACCTTCACGCCCATGGAGCGCGCCAACTCCGCCCCCAGGACCACGCCAAAGGCGCCTGCTTGGAGCTGTTGCAGCACCGTTTGCTGGCCCGGGGCCAGCAAATCAGTCACTTCGGGCTCCAAGACGGGGTCGATGCCGCGCACCAGCACGCCCTTCATGTCTTCGCCGCGCGCCAGCAAGGCCTGCGCCGCGATAAACGGCGCGGCACCCACCACCTGGGGATGGGCGCGCGCTTGCAGCAGCGTTTGCGCGGGATCGATCAAGGCCGCCCCGCCGAAGGCATAAATTTCGATGTGCGACACCACGCTGAGCATGCGGTCGCGCACTTCTTTCTGAAAACCGTTCATCACACTCAGCACAATGATGAGCGCCGCAACCCCCAGCGCAATGCCCAGCATGGACACGCCCGAGATGAACGAAATAAAGCCATTGCGCTGGGCCGCGCGCCCGGCGCGGGTGTAGCGCCAGCCGATGCGCAGCTCAAAGGGCAGGTGGAGTGGCATAAAGAGTCAAGCAGGTCATAAGGCCCGATTGTCGCAGGGGCGCAGCGCAGGCGCCCGGGGTGGCGGGTGCGAGACAATCACCCCATGCATCTTGTGATTCCCCATGCCGCGCCCTCCGGCCCCCAATGCCAGGCGGCACACGAGCGGCTTGAACTTCCCCACCTTCGCCAAGCCTTGCGCGTTTTGGCGTTGGACGGCGAAATGCGAGGCAGCGAATCCGACCTGTCCCCCATTGCAGAGCGGGTGCAAACCCACGATGCCTATGCCGATGGCCTGATTCCCTGGGCGGCGATGGCTGCCAAGCAGCTGCCGGGAGCACCCGACGTGGGGGCCTGGGGCCTGATCACGCCCTGCCACTGGGCCGTACACGCCGACCATGTGGCCATGCACGATACGCGCACCCTCCGGCTGGAGGCCGCTGAATCCCAAGCGCTGCTGGCGGCGATGGCGCCCTACTTTCTCGAAGATGGCCTGGTCTTGCACTACTGGCAGGCAGACACCTGGCTGGTGCGTGGCGAGGTCTTGCGCAATTTGCCCACCGCCTCGCTAAACCGCGTGCGTGGCCAGTCGGTAGACGCCTGGCTGCCTCGCACTGCCGCAGCCCGGGTGGTGCGCCGACTGCAAAACGAGATGCAAATGCTGCTCTACACCCACGCCGTGAATGACGCGCGCTCTGCCCGGGGCGTTCCGGTGGTGAATTCTTTTTGGCTCAGCGGCACCGGCGACCTGCTTGAAAACGAGCCCCAGCGGGGGGGAATCGCGGTGCTCAACGCATTGCAGTCCGCCGCCCTCAACGACGATGCCCATGCCTGGACGCAGGCCTGGCAGGCCTTGGACAGCGGACCGATTGCTGAGTTTGCCAAGGTGCTGCAAGGTCCCCCTGGCTCCGGCGCCCTGCCCGCGCTGACCCTGTGTTCCGAGCGCATGGCCCGCACCTGGCGGCTGCAGCCACAAAGCCTGTTGCGCAAAATCCAGACCGCCTTGCGCAGCCCGAACCCCGTCACCCTTTTGAAAGCACTATGAACATCATCCCCCGCGACATTCCGCCGCGCAGTGTCTGGGCGCTGGAGCAATCCGGCGTGCATCCGCTGCTGGCCCAGCTGTATGCCGCTCGCGGCGTGACCCAGCCCGAGGAGCTGGACAACGCGCTGTCCAAGCTGCTACCGCCCGACGGTTTGAAAGGCACACGCGAAGCTGCTGTGCTGCTGGCCGA
>CAIWRE010000380.1 GCA_903914985.1 uncultured beta proteobacterium
ATCCGCCGCAACTACGGCATGCTGATTGGCGAGCCCACTGCCGAAGCGATCAAGAAAAAAATCGGCTCGGCCTTTCCTGGCTCCGAAGTGAAAGAAATGGAAGTGCGCGGACGCAACCTGTCCGAGGGCGTGCCCCGCAGCTTCACGATTTCGAGCAACGAAATTTTGGAAGCGCTGACCGACCCGCTCAACAACATCGTCTCTGCCGTCAAAAACGCGCTGGAGCAAACGCCGCCCGAGTTGGGTGCCGATATTGCCGATCGCGGCATGATGCTCACCGGTGGTGGCGCGCTCTTGCGTGACCTGGACCGCTTGCTGGCCGAAGAAACCGGTTTGCCTGTGCTGGTGGCCGAAGATCCGTTGACCTGTGTGGTGCGGGGCTGCGGCATTGCGCTGGAGCAGATGGAGCGCCTGGGCTCGATTTTCACCAACGAATAAGCGCCCTAGACAGCGATGGCGCGCGCTACGCTGGGTCGGGAACCACCGGCATTTTTCCGCCAGGGTCCGTCCGCACTTTCCCGATTGATCGTGTTCAGCAGCCTGGCCTTGCTTGCCATGGTGGCGGACGTGCGCTGGCACATGGTGCAGCCTCTGCGGGCGGCCTTGTCGGTGGTGCTTTATCCCGTGCAGTGGCTCGCGATGCGCCCGCTGATCGTGGTGGACGCCGTGCGGTCCAGTCTGGACGGCTTCAGCCGCAACGAGGCCGACTTTCAGAAACTGCGCCAGCAACTCTCAGTCCAGGCGCAGCGCGCCAACCTGGCAGAGCAGCTGTTGTTAGAAAACCGCCGTCTGCGCGATTTGATTGCCCTGCAACAGCGCCTGGAGTCCCCCTCCCACGCAGCGCAGGTGCTTTACGACGCCGCCGACCCTTACAGCCGCAAGGTGGTGATGGACAAAGGCGAGGTGCAGGGCATGCGTCTGGGTGCGCCGGTGGTGGATGAGTTCGGTGTATTGGGCCAAGTGACGCGGGTGTTTCCCTTGGTCAGCGAAGTCACTTTGATCACCGACCGCGGTCATGCCATTCCTGTGCAAAACACGCGCACCGGCGCGCGCGGTGTGGCCTATGGGGATACGTCGAGCCATGCCGATGCTCTGGAGCTTCGCTTCATGGCCGCGAACGCTGATGTGGCCGTGGGCGATTTGTTAACCACGAGTGGCGTGGACGGTGTGTATCCGCCCGGCTTGCCCGTGGCACGCATCGAGAAAGTGGAGCGGCGCACCGACGCGGTGTTTGCCCGCATTTACTGCGTTCCTTTAGCGCTGGTGTCTGGCGCCTCGCAGGTTTTGGTGATTGACCCGGTGGGTGCCGATAACCCTGCGCGTCCTGCCCCTGCTCCTGAGGCCAAAGTGGGAAAAAGCGGAGGACGCCGATGATCATGCGTCCCGGTCAGCGGCTGTTGATGCCGGTCAATCCCAGTTTTGTGTGGGCTTCTTTGATCGGCTCACTATTGATACACATGGTTGCCAACATGCTGCTGTGGGGCCGTGCGGCCTGGGCGCCGGACCTGCCCTCGATTGTGTTGGTTTTTTGGACGGTGCACCAAACCCGCCGTGTGGGCATGGCCACAGCTTTTGTAGCTGGCATGTTGCTTGATGTCTACCAAGGGGGCTTGCTCGGGCAGCATGCAATGACCTACACCGTGTTGAGCTATCTGGCCATTGCCGTGCACCGGCGCCTAGGTTGGTTCAGTGTGACCGACCAGGCGCTGCAGGTTTTCCCGCTGTTTTTCCTGGCGCATACCCTGGAGGCTGTGTTGAGCCTGCTGGTGGGCGGGAGCCTTCCGGGCTGGTGGGTGGTGTTGGCGCCTGTGGCAGAGGCGCTGTTGTGGCCGCCGGTCAGCGTGCTGTTACTGGCTCCGCAACGCCGGGCGCCAGACCCTGACGAAAACCGTCCGCTCTAGGGGCGCCTGGCACCATGGAACTGCGCAATGTAGAAGGCGACCTGGCTCGTTTTCGCACCCGTATTTTTGTTTTTACCTTGCTGGTGCTAACCTGCTTTTTTCTGCTGTTGTGCCGCTTGGTGTATCTGCAGATCTGGCGCCATGAGGATTTGCGCGCTCAGGCGGAAAGCAACCGAACCGCCATCGTGCCCATTGTTCCCAACCGCGGGCTGATCGAGGACCGCAACGGCATTGTGCTGGCGAGCAATTATTCAGCCTATACGCTCGAGATCACGCCATCCAAGGTGGTTGACCTCGAAGCCACTATCGACGGGCTGGCTGCGGTGATTGACATTTCCGGACGTGACCGGCGGCGCTTCAAAAAGCTGATGGACGAGTCCAAGAGCATGGAGTCTGTTCCCATTCGCAGTCGTTTGACCGACGCCGAAGTGGCCCGCTTTGCGGCGCAGCGATTTCGTTTTCCCGGGGTCGAAATCAAGGCGCGGCTTTTTCGCAACTACCCTTATGGCGAGTTGGCCAGCCATGTGATTGGCTACATCGGACGTATCAATGCCAGCGAAAAAGAAGCCATCAGCAACGACGACGATCAAGGCAACTACCGGGGCACGGAATACATCGGCAAGCTCGGCATTGAGCAAAGCTACGAGCGCCAGCTCCATGGCACCACGGGCGTGGAGCACATTGAGACGTCGGCGGGCGGACGCGCGGTGCGCCGCCTCTCCAGCAGCCCCGCCACGCCGGGTGACACCGTGGCTTTGTCCATCGACATCAAGCTGCAATACCTGGTGGAGCAAATGTTTGGCGAGCGCCGGGGTGCGCTGGTAGCGCTCGATCCGAAGACGGGCGAGGTACTGGCCTTTGTCAGCAAGCCCACGTTTGACTCCAATTTGTTTGTGGAGGGCATTGACCAGGACAACTGGCAAATGCTGAACGAGTCCCCCGACCGACCGCTGCTTAACCGGGCCTTGCGCGGCACCTATCCGCCGGGCTCTACCTACAAGCCCTTTTTGGCATTGGCGGCCTTGGAGACTGGAACTCGCAACGCAGCCACCTTGATCAACGACCCTGGTTTTTACATGTTTGGCGGCCACCGGTTTGGCAGTCCTGAAAACGAACGCGGCGGCATCATGGACATGCGCCGCGCCATTGTGGAGTCGAGCAACGCGTACTTTTATTCGCTGGCCAATGAGTTGGGTGTGGAGACGATGCACGACTTCATGGCGCCACTGGGTTTCGGACAAATCACCGGCATTGACGTGCTGGGCGAAGTGCGCGGCGTGTTGCCCAACCAGGAGTGGAAGCGCAATTACTACAAGCGTCCCGAGCAAAAGAAATGGTATGCCGGCGAGACCATTTCACTGGGCATCGGCCAGGGTTACAACAGTTTCACCATGCTGCAATTGGCACAGGCCACGGCCGCGCTGGCCAATCAGGGCATCAAGAACCGCCCCCGCTTGGTGACCTCCACCCGTGACGCCAGCAGCCATGCCAGCACGGTGCGCAGCGCCGAGCCCGGTCAGGACCTGAAACTCAAGCCGGAGAACATTGCCGTGATCGTGCAGGCCATGGTGGGTGTGACGCAAGAGGGCACTTCGACCCGCGTGTTTGCGGGCGCACCGTATTTGAGCGGCGGCAAAACCGGGACGGCCCAGGCGGTTAGCTTGGGCAAGAACGAAAAATACAACGCTGCGCGCATGGAAGAACGCCAGCGCGACCATTCGCTGTATGTGGCGTTTGCGCCGGCGCAGGATCCGCAGGTCGCGCTGGCGGTGATCGTGGAGAACGCAGGTTTTGGCGCCGCATCGGCCGCCCCGATTGCCAGACGCGTATTTGACTACTGGCTGCTGAAGCAATATCCCGGCGTGGATGACATGGCCGCTGTGAGCAAGGGTCTGGCCACGGCGCCTATCGGCACGCCACGCAAGGTGGCAGACATGCCCTGGCCTCCGGCGGAGCTGGTGAAGCCCTAACGCTGACGCGTTGACTCAGCGCAAAAACGCGTCCCAGCTGGTCTTCAGGATCAACGCGCTGACCACGACCAGGAACCCGATGCGTACAAAGCCGGTGCCGTGTTTGAGCGCCAGGTGCGTGCCCGCCATGCTGCCCGCCATATTGGCCACCGCCATGGCCAGCACCAGGTGCCACCACACGTGACCGGTCATGGCAAACAAAGTGAGTGCGGCCAGATTGCTCGCGGTATTGAGCAGCTTGGCACTGGCAGAGGCGTGTAAGAAATCAAAGCCGGCCACGCGCACCAGCAAAAACACAAAAAAACTGCCGGTGCCCGGGCCAAAAAAACCGTCATAAAACCCAATGGCGGCACCAATCGCGCAAAGCACCAGAGTTTGCTCCCGGCCTGAGAAACGTGGTGCGTGGCTGTGGCCCAGTTCCTTTTTGGCCAAGGTGTAAACCAGCAGCAGCACCAACAAAACCGGCAAAGCCTTGCGCAGGTATTCGGGGCTGAGTTGCGTCACCAGCCACGCGCCCGCGATGGAGGCGATCAGCGCTGCGACGGCAGCAGGCACCAGCGACGCCCACGGCAGCTTGACTTGGCGACCGTATCGCCATGTGGCCAAGGCGGTGCCCCAGACCGAGGCGCCTTTGTTCGTACCAAAGAGGGTGGCTGGCGCCGCACCGGGGTAGGTGGCAAACAAGGCCGGCATCAGGACCAGGCCGCCGCCGCCGACGATAGAGTCGACAAAACCGGCCAGCAGCGAGGCCAGCGTAATGATGAAAAGGTCCATGAGGTGGGATGGTTGTGCAGAAATAAAAAAGCACTGGATTGGCCAGTGCTTTTTACCCTTTTTCTAAAGGTGTGAGTCATTGCGGGGCAATGCTTTTATCTCCTCGGCACCGGATTTCACTCCAGGCGGCCCTTCACTTTTCGCAGTTGCTCGTCCTTTGGACTGCGGTGTGAATGTACGGTAAAGCCGCGTGCCCTGCATCAGTGCTTACCCTGCTTGAATCCGTGCGAAACCCCAGGTGTTCTTACGCCGCCGCGTCCTCGGCGATCCACTGGGCAGCTTTTTCCGCGATCATCAACGTTGGCGAGTTGGTGTTGCCGCTGGTGATGCGCGGCATCACCCCGGCATCCACCACGCGCAGGCCTGCCACGCCGTGCACGCGCAGACGTGCATCCACCACGGCCATCGGGTCACCCGCCTTGCCCATCGCGGTGGTGCCCACCGGGTGGAAGATGGTGCTGGCAATGTCACCCGCCAACTTGGCCAACTCCTCGTCGGTTTGGAACTCCACACCGGGCTTGTACTCTTGCGGCATGTAGGGCGCCAGCGCGCTTTGCGACACGATGCGGCGGGTTACCCGAAGCGAATCCGCCGCGATTTTGCGATCAGTCTCAGTGCTCAGGTAGTTGGGCGCAATGGCGGGTGCCTCTTGGAAATTCGGTGACTTGATATGGACCGTGCCCCGGCTGGTGGGGTTGAGGTTGCAGACGCTGGCGGTGATAGCGTCAAAGGTGTGCAAGGGCGAACCAAAAGCGTCCAGGCTCAGTGGCTGCACGTGGTACTCCAGGTTGGGGTAGGGCTGCGCGGGGTCGCTGCGGGTGAATGCGCCCAACTGGCTGGGCGCCATGCTCATGGGTCCGCTGCGATTGAACGCGTACTCCAGCCCGATGCGCGCTTTGCCCCACAGGCTGCTGGCCAAACGGTTGAGCGTGGTGGTGTTCTTGACCTTGAACACTGCGCGGATTTGCAAATGGTCTTGCAAGTTGGCACCCACCCCGGGCATGTCTTTTACCAAGGTCACACCTTGGCCTTGCAGCACCCCGGCGGGCCCCAAGCCTGAGAGTTGCAGCAGCTGAGGTGTTGCCACGGCGCCAGCGCTCAAGATCACTTCGCGCCGCGCGGTTGCCGTCACCATCTCGTGGCCGTTCCACACCTGCACACCAGTGCAGCGCAAAGGCTCGTCGCCCGTGCCACCTTGCAGTACCAGCTTGGAGGCTTGTGCGCTGGTCCACAACTCAAAGTTGGGGCGACCGTAGCAAGTGGGGCGCAAAAATGCTTTGGCGGTGTTCCAGCGCCAGCCCTTTTTCTGGTTGACTTCGAAGTAACCCACACCTTCGTTGTCGCCGGTGTTGAAGTCCTCGGTGGCGGGAATGCCGGCCTGCTGCGCGGCGCGGGCAAATGCCTCGAGCACCTCCCAGCGCAGCCGCTGTTTATCCACCCGCCACTCGCCGCCCGCTTTGCGGTGGCGCAGCACCTCGTGGTAGGGTGAGTTGGCGGTTTGTAGAAGGCCGGGCTCGCTGCCGTGGGCGCCGTGCAAAGAGGTCGCCCCCTTGTGGTGGTCCTCGTGCATTTTGAAATAGGGCAGGCTGTTGTTCCAGCTCCAGCTCTCGTCACCGAGTAATTGCGCCCAGCCGTCGTAATCGCGCGCCTGGCCGCGCATGTAAATCATGCCGTTGATGCTGCTGCAGCCGCCCAGCGTTTTTCCGCGCGGGTAGATCAGGCTGCGGCCGTTGAGACCAGCCTCGGCCTCGGTCTTGAACATCCAGTCGGTGCGCGGATTGCCAATGCAATACAGGTAGCCCACCGGAACGTGAATCCAATGGTAGTCGTCGCTGCGCCCGGCTTCGATCAGCAGTACGCGCTTGGTGGCATCGGCACTCAGGCGGTTGGCCAGCAGGCAGCCCGCGGTACCGGCGCCGACGATGATGTAGTCAAACGTGGTGTCACTCATGGTGTTTATTTTCCGGCCCAGACGGGCTTGCGTTTTTCTTGAAAGGCTTTTTGGCCTTCGCGGGCGTCGTCGGTCAAGGTGAAGAGCGCAATCTGGCTCTCAGTAAACGCCATCGACTCCTCAAACGCCATGGCTTCCACCTTTTTCATGGTGTACAAGCCCCGGCGCACGGCGGCGGGCGACTTGTCCAGCATGCGTGACAGCAGCCAGTCCAGCTTGGCGTCCACATCGTCGTCCACGTAATTGACCAAGCCATAGGCCAAGGCTTGCGCGCTGCTGATCGGCTCACCGGTTATGCACATCTCCACCAAGGTGCGGCGTGGAATCAGGTGCTGCAGCACGCTGAGCACCTGGGCCGGAAACACGCCCACCTTCACCTCGGGCAGGCCGAACACGGCGTGGCTGGCGGCCACCGCCATGTCGCACATGCTCATCAAGCCCATGCCTCCGGCCATGCAGGCGCCGTTCACGCGGGCTATCAGCGGGATGGTGCTGGCTCGCACGGCGCGCAGCACCTGCGCCAGGTGGCCATGCGGCTCGGAGTAATCGGTGGTGAAAGCGTTGGCGCTCTGCAAATCGGCACCTGCACAAAAGGCCTTGCTGCCCGCACCGGTGACCACGATGGCGCGGATGTCACGGTGGCTTTGTGCCTCGGTCACCGCCTGTGCCATGGCCGCCAGCACGCCGTGGCTCATGGCGTTGCGGCGTTCTTCACGGGTAATGGTGAGCCACAAAACGCCGGCGCGTTGCTCAACGGAAAGCTCGGCTGTGGAGGTAAACGGGCTGCTTGTGGGCATGGTGGCCTGCGTGTCTTTTTGAAGTCCGTATTTTGCTTGTAACCGGTGCCGAAGCGGTACCATGCAAAGCATATTCTTTTGCCCACCCTTTTAACCAGTGCAAGCCCTTCAACCCCGCATCGTCAAGGAGACTTCCGCCACCGGCGTCAACATGACCTTGTACGGCAGCTGGAGTGCGGCGGCGCTGGCGCAACGGGAGCACTGGACGGCCCTGGAAGAGTCTCTGTTGCGACAGGCCAGGGAGCCACTGGAAGCCAGCTGGGATCTGCGCCAGATCGAACGACTTGATCACACCGGAGCTCAGCTTTTGTGGAACACCTGGGGCCACGCCTGGCCGCGCCACGTGATGGTGTTGGACCTGCAGCGTGCCATGCTCAACCGGGTGGCCCGCTTTGCAGTGGTGCCGCCCAAGCCGCACCGCGCCACCCTGAAAGAGCTATTCCTCAAGCTGGGGGAGTGGATCATGGGCGTGGAGAGCCATGCCGAAAGTGCGCTGAGGCTAACCGGTCAGTTGTTTATCGACCTGCTGCAATTTCTGCGTGACCCCAGCCGCGGGCCCTGGCGTGACATATCCGGCCACATCTACCGCATCGGAGCTACCGCCCTGCCGATTACCGCTTTGGTGGGCTTTTTGATCGGCGTGGTGCTGGCCTATTTGATGTCGCGCCAATTGCGGCAGTTCGGCGCGGATGCGTTCATCGTCAACATCCTCGGCATGGCGCTGATCCGCGAACTCGGCCCGGTGCTGGCAGCTATTTTGATAGCCGGGCGCTCGGGCTCGGCCATTACCGCGCAGATCGGCGTCATGCGGGTCACCGAAGAACTGGATGCCATGCGCGTCATGGGCATTCGAAAGGGCTTCCGGTTGGTGTTGCCGCGCGCCATGGCGATGGCACTGGTGATGCCGCTGCTTGCCGCCTGGACTACTGCTGCTTCGCTTTTGGGCGGCATGCTGGCCTCGGACCTGTCCATGGGCTTGTCGCCTGAGTATTTTTTAATCGCCCTGCCTAAGGCGGTTCAGTTGTCCAACTTGTGGTTGGCCATGGGCAAGTCCATGGTGTTCGGTGTGCTGATAGCGCTCAACGGCTGTCACTTCGGCCTGCGCGTACTACCCAACACGCAGAGCCTGGGCGAAGGCACTACTGCTTCGGTGGTCACTTCCATCACCATGGTGATTCTGGTGGAC
>CAIWRE010000381.1 GCA_903914985.1 uncultured beta proteobacterium
GCCAGCACGCCCGCCGATGCGGGCCGCAAGCTGCCCACGTCGCGTCGAATCACACGCAGCGGTGGCACCTGTGCCAACTGCAAGACGGGTGGCAGACCGAAGGCACAGAGCAAGGTCAAACCCATGCCCATGCCCAGCCCCACCGGCGCCAAGGACGCAGCAGGCAAACTGGCGTCTACCAAGCCGGCCAGCAGCAGCACGAACAGGTAATGCACTGCATAGCCCAACACCAGCCCCAGGCTGCTGGCAAACACACCCACCAGCGCAAACTCCCAGGCGTAGGCCGTCGCAATGGTGCGCTGGCTCAGGCCCAGTACGCGCAGCATGGCGCAGTCGTCCAAATGCTTGGCAGCAAAGGCGCGCGCTGCCAGTGCCACGGCCACAGCGCTCAGCAGCGCGGCCAACAGCGCTACCAGGCTTAAAAACTTCTCGGCCCGCTCCAGCGTTTGGCTCAGCTCGGGCCGGCCGGACTGGGTGGACTCGATGCGCACACCCCGCAGGGGCTCCGCCGTGGTCTGTACACCCGCGCTTGCATCGGCTGCTTTGCCCTTGATTTGCGCATGGCCCCAAGCCACAAACTTCGCCACCGCTGCGTCGTTCCCGGCCACCGCCAGGCGGTAGTTCACACGGCTCGCAGGCTGCACCAAGGCGGTGGCGGCGATGTCTGCGCTATTGAGCATGACGCGCGGCGCAAAGTTCATAAAGCCTGCGCCCCGGTCGGGTTCGCTGGCGATCAGCGCGGCAATGGTGAATTGCGCGTCGCCCAGGAGCAGCGTGTCACCCACTTGCAGGGCCAGTGCATCGAGCAACTGGGCATCCGCCCACACCGAGCCCTTGGGCGGAATGCCTTTTGCAACTTGCTCAGGCGCGCCGGGCTTTGGGTTCAAGCGCAGCGTACCCCGCAAGGGATAGCCCGCCTCCACGGCTTTGAGTGCGACCAATTTGCTGGCACCACCCTGTGCTTGGGTGGCACGCGCCATGGTTTGAAAGCTCAGGGTTTGAACTTGGGCCAAGCCGAGGCGTTTGGCCTCTTGGCCAAAAGCCGGGGGCGCGGGGCGGTCGGTTGCAACTACGGCGTCACCACCCAGCAACTGGCGCGCATCGCGCTGCAAGCCGCCTTGCAAGCGGTCGGCAAAAAACCCGACCGCGGTGAGCGAGGCCACCGCCAAACTGACCGCCACGACCAAGAGCCGCAGCTCGCCCGAGCGCACATCGCGCCACAAAGTGCGCCAGCCAAGACGCCAAAAAGATTGCTTCATGCGGCGACCTTAGCGCAAAAGCGCTATCGGCAACTCCGACGGGGTTTCAGTGGGGGTTTTGCCGGGTCAGAACGTGGCGTGCAAAGTTGTCCAGGATGGACTGCCAGCCCGCGCGCTGCTGATCTTCGGGATGCGTGGTTTCGCTGTCAAAAGTGATGGTCAAAGTCACGCCCTGCGCGGTCTCGGCAAACACCACCGACGCACTGCGGTCGCCAAAGCTGTATTCCAGCACATGGGGTGCCTCTACCTTGGTGTACACACCGGCAAAGTCAAAGCCAAAGGAGCCGTCTTTAGCCTCCATGCGCGAAGAAAACTGGCCGCCCACGCGCAAATCGACCGAGGAGGTGGTGGTGTGCCAGTCCGCGGACGCGGCATTCCACTGCTTGATGTCTTCCGGCGAGGTGTAGGCGCGCCAGACGTCGGCAATTGGTGCGGCAATCAGGGTGGAGACGGTGATTTTCATGGCGTTCCTCAGCTGGGGCAGTGGACAAAATATAGCGCAAGTCCAGTTGTTTTGAATTTTGTAATTTTGGGAAAATTTCCCTAAGTTATGATTCGCTTGTGTTTTTAACAAATGGAGCCCCCATGATGACCGCTCGATCGCCCCTGTTTTGGCGACTCACCGTTTCCGCCTTGCTTGCTCTGGTGCTCGGCGCCTGGACGGTGTTGGCGCAGGCCCAGAACTTTTTGACGCCGGACAAGGCATTTGCCTTTTCGGCCAAAGCGGTGGACGCCCATACCGTACGCCTGCACTGGGACATTGCGCCGGGCTACCACCTGTACCGCGACCGCATCAACGTAGCCTCCGACACACCGGCGGTGGTGTGGAAAGACCTGCAACTGCCCGTTGGCAAGCAGGAATTTGACGCCACCTTCAACAAGAACGTGTCGGTTTACCGCACGTCGGTGGATGTGCCATTGGAATTGACCAAGGGCGGCGCCTTGAGCGAGGTGACCGTGGGCTGGCAGGGGTGCTCAGACGACGGCCTGTGCTACTCGCCAGATTCCCGCGTGGTGCAGATTGCGCTCAAGGGCTTGGGGGCAAAAGACAACGCGGTCACTATTCTTAGCCCCGTGGACACGGCAGACAGCAGCGCCCCTGCGCCCAGCGCAGCCTCGTCTTCTACGCCTGGCGCCGCTTCGTCTTCTACGCCGAGCGCAGCGTCATCCGCCGCTTCCAGTGGCAACGCCGCCATGGACACGATTGCACAAACCTTGGCCTCTGGCAGCTTGCTCAAGGCCATCGGTGTCTTTGCCTTGGCCGGGCTCTTGCTGTCGTTCACACCCTGTGTGCTGCCGATGGTGCCGATTCTTTCCTCGCTCATTGCCGGCCAAAGCGGTCCGGTGAGCCGTGGCAAGGGCCTGGGCTTGGCATTTGCCTATTCGCTGGGCATGGCACTGGTCTACGCCTGTTTTGGGGTGGCCGCTGGTTTGGCAGGAGAAGGCCTGGCTGCCGCGCTGCAAAACCCCTGGGTTCTGGGTGCGTTTGCCACCCTGCTGGGCGTGCTGGCCTTGTCCATGTTTGGTGTGTATGTCCGGATGCTGAAGTACGGTCAGAACCCGCAGGCCGCATGCGATGCGCCGCGCTGGAAGGTCAACCGCGGGCTCGACA
>CAIWRE010000382.1 GCA_903914985.1 uncultured beta proteobacterium
ACCGGCAAACGCCACCCCTTTGCCTACGACTACACGGTGGGCTTTGACGAGCGCGGGCGCCTGAGCGGCCTCAAGCTGCAGATGCTGGCCAACTGCGGCTTCAGCGCCGACCTCAGCGGGCCGGTGGCCGACCGGGCCATCTTCCATGCCGACAACGCCTACTTTCTCGAAGACGTCGAGATCGTCTCGTACCGCTGCAAAACCAACACCCAGAGCCACACCGCGTTTCGCGGCTTCGGCGGGCCGCAGGGTGTGGTGGTGATTGAGGCGATCCTGGGAGACGTGGCGCGCCACCTGGGGCTGGACCCGCTGGATGTGCGCAAGCGCAATCTGTACAGCGACGAGCCCTTGGCAAACCAGGGTAACGGTGGTCCGCACGCGGTGCTGCGGCGCGACACCACGCACTACCAAATGAAGGTGGAGGACAACATCCTGGCGCCCCTGCTCGGTACGCTGGAGTCCACCTCCCAGTACCGAAAGCGCCGCGCGGACATCACCGCATGGAACGCCAAGAGTCCGGTCATCAAGCGCGGCATTGCCCTCACGCCGGTCAAGTTTGGCATCAGCTTCACCGCCACCCTGTTCAACCAAGCGGGCGCGTTGGTGCATGTCTATTTGGACGGCAGCGTGCGCATTCACCACGGCGGCACCGAGATGGGCCAAGGCCTGCACACCAAGGTAGCGCAAATCGTGGCCGACGAGCTGGGCGTGCCCTTTGAGCGCGTACTGTGCAGCGCCAGCGACACCAGCACCATCCCTAACGCCTCGGCCACAGCGGCGTCAGCCGGCACCGACCTGAACGGACGCGCCGCCCAATTTGCCGCCCGCCATGTGCGCGACAACCTGGCGGCCTTTGTCTGCGGCCTCGACGGCTGCGGTGCCGGGGCCATCGAGTTCCGCGGCGGGCAGGTCATTTCGCCCAAAGCCAGCCGCAGCTTTGACGCCGTGGTGCAAATGGCCTATGCCAACCGCATCCAGTTGTGGAGCGATGGCTTTTACCGCACACCCAAAATCCACTACGACAAAACCACGCTCACCGGACGGCCGTTTTATTACTTTGCCTATGGCGCGGCCTGCACCGAGGTGGCCATCGACACGCTCACCGGCGAGAGCCGCGTGCTCAAGGTGGACATCCTGCACGACGTGGGCCGCAGCATCAACCCGGGGCTGGACATCGGCCAAATTGAAGGTGGCTTTGTGCAGGGCATGGGTTGGCTCACTACCGAGCAATTGGTGTGGAACGACAAAGGCCATTTGTCCACCCATGCGCCCAGCACCTACAAAATCCCCACCGCGGGTGATGTGCCGACGCACTTCAAGGTCGACCTGTGGCCCGAGCCCAATCGCGAAGACAACGTGTTCGGTTCCAAAGCGGTGGGAGAACCGCCCTTCATGCTGGCGGTGAGTGTGTTTGAGGCGCTGCGCGATGCGGTCGCGCAGGCCCGAGGCGGCGAATCCTCCGATGCCGTGCAGTTGAATGCACCAGCCACCGCAGAAAACGTGCTGTGGGCGGTGCAGCGCTGAGGCCCCCGGTCGAGGATTACAAAACCAACACCGCCCTGAAGTCGTTCACATTGGTGTGCGTCGGCCCCGTCACCACGAGGTCGCCCAGGGCTGAGAAGAAACCATAGGCGTCGTTGCGCTGCTGGTGGTCGGAAAGTTTCAGGCCCAGGGCGGTAGCGCGTGCCAGGGTGTCGGGTGCCACCTGGGCTCCGGCGTTGTCTTCGACTCCGTCAATGCCGTCGGTGTCTGCGGCCAACGCCCACACGCCGTCCATGCCCTGCAAGGCCTGCGCCAGACCCATGCAAAACTCGCCTGCCCGCCCGCCCCGGCCCTTGGCCGCACCGGGGGCGCGGGGCCGGATGGTGACGGTGGTTTCGCCCCCGCTCAAAATCACACAGGGCTTTTCAAACGCGCCCTGCCCCTTCGCCACTGCGCGCGCCATGGCCGCGTGCACCTTGGCCACCTCGCGCGACTCGCCCTCTACTTCATCGCTCAAGATGTAGGCAGCGATACCGGCTGCCCGCGCCGCTTCGGCCGCGGCTTGCAAAGACTGCTGGGGGGTGGCAATCAGGTGCAGCGCGTGGCCCTTGAACGCTGCGTCACCCGGCTTGGGCGTTTCCAAGACGCCGCTTTGTAGCGCTTGCCGCACGGGCGCCGGCACTTCAATGCCGTAGCGATCCAAGATGTCCAGCGCATCGGCGCAAGTACTGGCGTCGGGAACAGTGGGGCCGCTGGCGATGGTCGATGGATCGTCGCCCGGCACGTCGCTGATGGTGAGCGTCACCACGCGTGCCGGTGCGCAGGCCGCGCCCAGACGCCCGCCTTTGATGCGGGAGAGGTGTTTGCGCACGCAGTTCATTTCGCCGATGTGGGCACCGCTGTCCAGCAGTTGCTGGTTGATGCGCTGTTTGTCTTGCAGGCTTAAGCC
>CAIWRE010000383.1 GCA_903914985.1 uncultured beta proteobacterium
CCAGGGCGACCTGCCGATTCCCAACATCACGCACATTGAGCAGCCCTACTACTTTGAAAAAGCGCTGCCGGGTGAGTCCAGTGATGCGTTCGGGCTGCGGGCTGCGGGTTGGTTGGAGGCAAAAATCCTGGAAATCGGCCCGGAGAAGGTCGCCGCGTTCATCGGCGAGCCGGTGCAAGGGGCAGGGGGCGTCATCATCCCGCCCGCCACCTATTGGCCGGAAATTCAGCGCATCGTCGACAAGTACGGCATCCTGCTGGTCAGCGACGAAGTCATTTGCGCTTTCGGGCGGGTGGGGCACTGGTTCGCCTACGAAAAGTTTGGCTACAAGCCCGACCTGGTGACATTCGCTAAGGCCATCACCAGCGGTTACATCCCATTGGGCGGCGTGATGGTGGGTAACCGCGTTGCCAAGGTGCTGATAGAGCAGGGCGGTGAGTTCAACCACGGCTACACCTACAGCGGCCACCCTGTGGCCTGTGCCGTGGCGTTGGCCAATCTCGAGATCATGGAGCGTGAAAACCTGGTGGGCCGGGTGCGCGACGACGTGGGGCCTTACCTGGCACAGCAGTTCGCCGCGCTCAGCGACCATCCCCTGGTGGGCGTGGCAGAGACCTGTGGCCTGATGGCGGGCCTGGTTCTGGTCAAAGACAAGGCACACAAGACACCGTTCCCATCTGAGCTTGAAGTGGGTATGCGCTGCCGTGCACATTGCTTTGCCAACGGCCTGATCATGCGTGCCGTGGGCGACCGCATGATCATTGCGCCGCCGCTGACCATTACCCACGCGCAGATCGACGAGTTGATGGGTCTGATCCACAAAGTGCTGGATTTGACGCTGGCCGACGCCCGGGCGGCGCTCTGGATGGATTGACTTTTATAATTTTTGCTTGGAATTGCGCACAGCGCCTGCTTTTTTGATCGACCCCCCATTTCTTTGGAGATTTCCATGATGAACAAATATGTGTTGCCTGCCGCCTTGACGGTGTTGGCATTGGTTGCCTGTGGCAAAAAAGAAGAGGCGGCGGCACCTGCCGTCAGCGCCCCGGTTTCTGCTGCGGTCACCGAGGAAAAAGTACTCAACATTTATAACTGGCCAGACTACATTCCCGAGGGAATGATTGCGGCTTTTGAAAAAGAGACCGGCATCAAAGTCAATTACGACACCTTCGAGACCAATGAGGCGCTCAATGCCAAGTTGGTCGCAGGTAACACGGGCTACGACATCGTGGTGCCCGGCACCGCTTTCAGCCCGGCGCAGGTCGAGGCAGGTTTCTTCCAGCCCCTGGACCGCGCCAAACTCAAGAACTATGGCAACTTGGACGAAGCCATCATGCAAGCCTTGAGCAAAGCCGATCCCGGCAACAAGCATCTGGTGCCCTGGGCCTGGGGCTTCACCACCGTGGGTATCAACCGCACCAAAGTTGAAAAAGCCCTGGGCAAGCTGCCCATGCCTGAGAACGCCTGGGACCTGGTGTTCAAGCCGGAATACACCTCCAAGCTGAAATCCTGCGGCATCGCCTACCTGGATTCACCCACAGAAATCATGCCGCCTGCGCTGCATTACATCGGCAAAGACGCATACTCCAACGATGCAGCAGACCACAAGGCTGCGGCAGACATGCTGGGCAAAGTGCGTAAAGACATCCGCATCTTCAGCTCCACCATGATTGACGATATCGCCGGCGGCAAAGCGTGTGCGGTTGTTGGTTGGTCCGGTGACATCAACATTGCGGCCGGTCGTTCCAAAGACAATGGCAGCAAAGACGTTATTGAAGCCCTGTTGCCCAGCACCGGCGGCATGATCTTCTTCGACTCCATGGCGATTACCAAAGACGCCAAGCACCCGGCCAATGCCCATGCGTTCATTGACTACTACCTGCGTGCCGAGAGCGGTGCGGCAGTCTCCAATGAAATGAGCTATCCCACCGGCAACAAGGCGGCCCTGGCACAGATCAAGCCCGAAGTCTCCGGCAACAAGACCATCTTCATTGAAGCTGCCGTAGCCGCCAAAATGGTTCCCCCGGGCAAGTTCACCAACGAAGGTCGTGAAGCCATGGCCAATGCCTACACCGCCTTCAAAAAGGGCAAGTAATCGCTTGATGCTTGTTTGATACGGCAGTCAATATGAACAAAGTGGCGCGTCCGCTCGCCGACCTCTGGGTGCCGGGGCGTCGCTTTGTGATCGGTCTGCCGTTTGCCTGGTTGACGGTGTTTTTTCTGCTGCCCTTTTTCATTCTGCTGTACATCAGCTTTGTGGACATGGGCAGCGACATCCATCCGTTCAAGCCACTGTGGGACAGTGACGCGGGTGTGCTGCGGCTGAAATACGAAAATTACTTTTCTATTTTTCGTCCCACAGAAGGCGGGGCGCTGTTCCAGACGGTCTATGTAGACGCCTACCTGCGCTCCATTGGCTACGCGCTGTGCACCGGATTGCTGTGTCTGGTGCTGGGCTACCCCTTTGCCTATTTCATTGCCCGGGCCAACCCCAGTATCCGGCCCGCGCTCCTGATGATGGTGATGCTGCCTTTTTGGACCTCTTTTTTGCTGCGGGTCTATGCATGGAAGGGCATTCTGGCGGACCAGGGTGTGCTGAACCAGTTGTTGATGCTGCTCGGCCTCACCAGTGAGCCGGTGCAAATGCTCTACACCCGCTTTTCCATGCTGGTGGGTATGACCTACGTCTATCTGCCCTTCATGGTGCTTCCGCTGTATGCCAATTTGGTCAAACTGGATTTACGCCTCTTGGAGGCGGCCAAAGACCTGGGCGCTACGCCATGGAAGGCGTTCTGGCTGGTGACGGTGCCGCTTTCCAAGGCGGGCATCGTCGCGGGTTTCATGTTGGTATTTATTCCCGCGGTCGGAGAGTTCGTCATTCCTTCGCTTCTGGGCGGGCCGGAAAACCTAATGGTCGGACGCGTGGTGTGGGACGAGATGTTCAGCAGCAACAACTGGCCGCGCGCCAGTGCCTTGGCCGTGTCCATGATCGCGCTGGTGGTGCTCCCGCTGGCGCTGTACTACCGGCGG
>CAIWRE010000384.1 GCA_903914985.1 uncultured beta proteobacterium
ACCCACGGCAAAACCACTACCACCAGCCTGGTGGCCAGTGTGCTGGCGCAAGCCGGACTGGACCCCACCTTTGTGATTGGCGGGCGCTTGAACAGCGCCGGTGCCAACGCGCGTCTCGGCAAAGGCAACTACATCGTGGTGGAAGCCGATGAGTCCGACGCCTCGTTTCTCAACCTACTGCCGGTCATGGCGGTGGTGACGAACATTGACGCCGACCACATGGACACCTACGGCCATGACTTTGGGCGTTTGCAGCAGGCTTTTGTCGACTTTTTGCATCGCATGCCGTTCTACGGCACGGCGATTTTGTGCACCGATGACCCCGCAGTACGCGCTATCGTGGACCAGGTCACCTGCCCCATCACCAGCTATGGCTTTGACGAGGGCGCACAAGTGCGCGCCATCAACGTGCGCGCGGTCGACGGTCAAATGCATTTCACGGTGCAGCGGCGCAACGGCGTGACGCTGCCCGACCTGGACATCGTGCTCAACCTGCCCGGTCGCCACAATGTGCTCAACGCCTTGTCGGCCATCGCTGTGGCAGTGGAACTGAATATTGACGACACGGCAGTGCAGGCTGCGTTGGCCGAGTTCAAGGGTGTCGGTCGGCGCTTCCAGCGCTATGGCGACCATGCCTTGCCGCAAGGCGGCGTAGTCACCGTGGTGGACGACTACGGCCACCACCCCGTGGAAATGGCCGCCACACTGGCCGCGGCACGTGGTGCCTTTCCGGGTCGCCGCCTCGTGCTGGCCTTCCAACCGCACCGCTACACCCGCACACGCGACTGCTTTGAAGACTTTGTGCGGGTCATGGGCTTGGCTGACGTCGTTTTGCTGTCCGAGGTCTATGCCGCAGGTGAATCTCCGCTGGTGGCGGCGGACGGACGCGCCCTGGCCCGCGCCTTGCGCGTTGCAGGCAAGCTCGAGCCGGTGTTTGTCGATGACATCCAGGCGATGGCCGCCGCCGCTGTGGCCACTGCCCAGCCAGGCGATGTGCTGCTCTGCATGGGGGCGGGCTCCATCAGCGCAGTGCCGGCCAAAGTAGTGGAAATACTGCGGCAACACCCGGGAGCCAAGGCATGAACGCGGCGCAGTTCGGCAAGGTGGCAGTGCTCATGGGTGGGGCCTCGGCAGAGCGCGAAATTTCTCTGCTCTCGGGCAACGGTGTGTTGCAGGCACTTCGCTCTAAGGGCGTAGATGCCTATGCCTTCGATCCGGCTGAGCGCGAACTCTCGGAGCTCAAAAAAGAAGGCTTTGCACGCTGCTTCATCGCGCTGCATGGCCGCTTTGGCGAAGACGGCACGGTACAGGGCGCCCTCGAATTGCTGGGCATTCCCTACACCGGCTCCGGAGTGATGGCGTCCAGCATTGCCATTGACAAGGTCATGACCAAGCGCGTGTGGATGGCTGAAGGCATTCCCACCCCCCGGTACAAAGTGTTGCACCAGGGAAACTTTGAGCGCCACGAGGCCATAGAGATTCCCGATACCTTGGGTCTACCGCTCATCGTCAAACCCGCGCGCGAAGGCTCCTCCCTGGGTGTGACCAAGGTCATGGGTTATTCGGGCATGACCGAGGCGGTCGATTTGGCGGGCCAACTGGATGCGGACATCCTGTGCGAAGAATGCATTGAGGGCGACGAAGTCACCTGCCCCGTGATTGGCGATGGTGCCAATGCACGCGCTTTGCCCGTGATACGCATCGTCGCGCCCGAAGGCAATTACGACTACCAGCACAAGTACTTCACGGACGACACCCACTACCTCGTTCCCTCTGGCCTGCCTGCAGGTGAAGAAGAGACGATTCAGGCCCTGGTACTCAAGGCCTACCGCGTGCTGGGCTGCCGCGGCTGGGGGCGTATTGACGTGATGATTGACAGCAAGACGCGCAAGCCCTATTTGCTGGAGATCAACACCTCTCCGGGCATGACCGGCCATTCGCTGGTTCCCATGTCCGCCCGCGCGGCGGGTACCAGCTACGAAGACCTGTGCCTGCAGATCTTGTCGCTGGCCGCGCTCGACAGCACTCCGCGCGCAGGGAGCACGCCATGAATCGCGCGGAAAGCTCTGCCTTGGACCTGCGCGTGATGAACGGATTGGCCGTCCTGCTGTTTGCCATTTTTGTGGGCTCGGTGCTGGTGGCGGTCACGCGCTGGGTATCCAACCGCTCGGTGTTTGCACTACAAAACATCACGGTCGTCGGTGACGTCGCACATGCCAATGTGCCCACGGTACGAGCCCATGTGGTCTCTCGTGTCACCGGCTCCTTTTTTAGCGTCGATTTGGCCCGCACCCGTAAGGTCCTGGAAGCCATGCCCTGGGTGCGCCGTGCGGTGATACACCGTGATTTCCCCAACAAGCTGCGCGTGCAACTGCAGGAACACCAGGTCGCCGGATACTGGGGTGATGCCAACGAGCCGCGCTTGCTCAACACCTTTGGCGAAGTGTTTGACGCCAACGTCGGCGAAGTGGAGGCCGACGATCTGCCGCACCTCAACGGTCCGCTAGAGCAAAGCACCAAAGTATTGGCCGTCTACCGCGCACTGGCGCCGCAATTTGCCGCCATGGACCTGACCGTGGACAGCCTGGAGCTGACCAACCAGGGCAGCTGGCGCATTGGCCTGAGCGGTGGCGCCACCATCGAAGCCGGACGCGGTGATTTAGAACAAATTCAAACCGATGTGGCGCAATTTTTGAAAACACTGACACGCGTGTTCGCCCGCTACCAGCGCCCCGCAGCAGCGCTGGAGTCTGCCGACCTTCGCTACAAAAACGGTTACGCCATCCGGCTGCGTGGCGTCAGCACACTTGCCGCTGTGGCACCCGCCCTTTAAGACTTACATACAGGTACGAAACTATGGCCCGTGAATACAAAGATTTGGTCGTTGGACTGGACATCGGAACCGCCAAGGTAATGGCCGTGGTTGCCGAGGTGCTGCCCGGCGGCACCCTGCGTCTGGCCGGCTTTGGTTCGGCGCCCAGCAACGGTCTCAAGCGCGGTGTGGTGGTCAACATTGATGCCACGGTGCACAGCATTCAGCAAGCGCTCAAAGAAGCGGAGCTGATGGCGGACTGCAAAATCACCCGCGTCTACACCGGTATCACCGGCAGCCACATTCGGGGCATCAATTCCAGCGGCATGGTGGCCATCAAGGACCGGGAGGTCACCCAAGCCGATGTGACGCGCGTGGTGGAAACCGCCAAAGCGATTCACATTTCCAGCGACCAGCGCCTGCTGCTCGTGGAGCCGCAAGAGTTCATCATCGACGGCCAGGATGTGAAAGAGCCCATCGGCATGAGCGGCATGCGCCTGGAAGCCAAGGTGCATATCGTGACCGGCGCACAAAGTGCGGCAGAGAACATCATCAAGTGCGTGCGCCGTTGCGGCCTGGAAGTCGAGCAGCTCATGCTCAACCCGCTGGCGTCCAGCCTGTCGGTGCTGACCGAAGACGAGCGCGAGTTGGGCGTGGCACTGGTTGATATTGGCGCAGGCACCACCGACATCGCCATCTTTACCAACGGCGCCATCCGCCACACCGCCGTTATTCCGATCGCAGGCGACTTGATTACCAGCGACATCGCCATGGCGCTGCGCACCCCGACCAAAGACGCTGAAGAAATCAAGGTCGAAAGCGGGCACGCCAAGCAGGTGCTGGTAGACCCCGACGTGCAGGTCGAAGTGCCGGGCCTGGGCGACCGCAGCCCGCGCATGCTCAGCCGCCAGGCGCTGGCCGGTGTGATCGAGCCGCGCGTCGAGGAGATCTTCCAACTGGTTCATCAGGTGCTGCGTGACTCTGGCTTTGAGGAAATGCTCTCCAGCGGCATCGTGCTGACCGGCGGCAGTTG
>CAIWRE010000385.1 GCA_903914985.1 uncultured beta proteobacterium
ACCGTGGTGCCCCAGCTGTCGGCGCTGCAGCGGTCCAAACGGGGGTAGTCCAGCACCAGCAGGTGGGCGTCAAACTGGCAGTCCATGAGCGCCGAAAAACATTCGGTCTGGGCTGCCAAATGGCCCCAAATGTAGGTGTGGTAGTCCAGCGGATTGGCCACCGTGACTTTGTCGCCCAGCACCGCGCTCAAGCGATGGTGGGCTGCAGGTGGAATGGCGGGCATTTCCAGCCCGCGCGGTTGCGCCAGATCGGCCACCAGCGATGCCTCGCCGCCCGAGCAGCTGGCCGAAATAATGCGCCTGCCGCCCAAGGGCCCGTGCACATGCAAGAACTTGCAGGTCTCGATCAAGCCCGCCGGGTCGCGCACCCGGGCTACGCCGCAGCGGTCAAAAAGTGCGTCGTACAAAGCATCGGGCCCGGCCAGCGAGCTGGTGTGGCTCATGGCCGTTTGGGCGCCCAGCGCGGATGACCCGGCCTTGAGCGCGACCAAGGGCACGCCCTGGCGCAGTGCTTTGAGCGCCACGCGCGAAAACGCGGCCACATCGTCCAAACCTTCAATGTGCAGGCCGATCACGCTCACGCGCGGGTCGGCCAAGAGCGCGTCAACCAAGGCTTCCATGCTGTTGCCGGCTTTGTTGCCCACGGTAATCAAGTAGGCCAGTGGCAATGCACGCCGCTGCATCGTGAGGTTCAGGCCGATGTTGCCGCTTTGCGTGACCAGCGCCACGCCGCGCTCCACCCGCTGGCCCCCGTGCTGGTCGGGCCACAGGGCCACACCGTCCAGATAATTCAGCATGCCGTAGCAGTTGGGCCCGAGCAGTGCCATGTTGCCGGCCTGCTGCACCAGTTGCTGCTGCAGCGCCTGGCCCTCAGCCCCCACTTCGGCAAAGCCCGAGGCATAGCAAATCACACCGCCTGCGCCGCGTTCGGCCAACTGTCCCACGATGTCCACGGTCGCCTCCCGCGGCACCGCCACAAAACTGGCATCGGGCGCTTGCGGCAGGGCTGCCACATCGGGGTAGCAGGCAATGCCTTCGACCTCTTTGCGGGTCGGGTGCACCGGCCACAGCGCACCGGCATAGCCGAGCTTGCGGCATTGGCGAATCGCCTCAGCGGCGGCATTGCCACCAAACACCGCAATGTGGCGCGGCGAGAACAGGCGCTGCAGCTGCGCGCGGCCAGCGCTGTCTTGCGCTTCAAGGGCTGAGATCGACGCCAGGCTCATGCGCCGTGAACGCGCAGCATGGCGCGGGAAATGATGTGGCGCTGGATTTCGCTGGTGCCATCCCAAATGCGTTCCACCCGGGCATCGCGCCAGTAGCGCTCAATGGGCAGCTGGTTCATCAGGCCCATGCCACCAAAGATTTGCAGTGCGTTGTCGGTCACACGCGCCAGTGCCTCCGAGGCAAACAACTTGGCAATGGCGGCATCCGAGTCGGTCATGGTACCTTGGTCGCATTTCCAGGCGGCTTGCAGCGTGAGCAGTTCGGCGGCGGCCAGTTCGGTGGCCATGTCGGCGAGCTTGAAGCCGGTGCCTTGAAATTTGCCGATGGGCTGGCCAAACTGCTTGCGCGTAGCCGCCCATTCGGTGGCCATCTCCATCACCCGCTGGCCCCGGCCCACGCTGGTGGCCGCCACGGTAAGGCGAGTCGCACCCAGCCACTGGCCCATCAGGTCAAAGCCTGCTCCCTCCTCGCCCAGACGTTTGTAGGCAGGCACGCGGCAGTCCGTGAAAAACAGCTCGCACTGGTGGTAGCCCCGGTGCGATACGCAAGCCGGACCCCGGCGCACGGTCAAGCCCGGCGAGTTCAGGTCCACCAAAAATCCGGTAATTTTTTTCTTGGGGCCGTGCTTGGTGTCTTCCACACCGGTGGCGGCAAACAGCACCACGAAATCGCTCATGTCCGCGTGGCTGATGAAGTGTTTGGTGCCGTTGATGATGTAGTCTGCGTTCTCGCCTGGACCGTCGCGCGTGGCGCGGGTTTGCATGCCGCGCACATCCGATCCGGCGTTGGGCTCGGTCATGGCCAGGCAGTCATGGCGTTCGCCACGGATCGTTGGCAAGAGGTACTCCTCAATCTGCGCCCCTTCGCAGGCCCGCAAGATGTTGCTGGGGCGCGCCACCAGCATTTGAAGGCCGTAGGAGGCGCGACCCAGCTCGCGTTCCATGAGCGTGATGGTGAAGTTGTCCAAGCCACCACCACCCAGTTCGGCCGGCATGTTGGCGGCATACAAGCCCAGCTCAATGGCCTTGGCCTGGATGGACGCTGCCAAGTCCGGCGCGATGGCGTCAGTGCGCTCCACCTCGTCTTCAAAGGGGTACAGCTCTTTTTCGACAAAGGCGCGCACCGTGTCGACGATCATGATCTGTTCACTGCTGAGCTCGAAATGCATGGTGATGGCTTTCAGTAATTGCGTGTTTGCGTTGAATCGGTTTTGCGGCGTATGCCCATGGGTTTGCCCACTTGGGGCGGCACGGGCAGGCTGGCATGCGATGCGGCCACTGCTTGCACCCGCGCGCGCAAATCGGCAGGCATGGGCGCCGCGCGGCCCTGGGCCATGTCCACATGGACCAGCATTTGCTCCGCCGTTGCCAACAAATCGCCGCTGGTACCGTGGTACATGGCGTGAAAAATATGCATGCGCTTGTCGTCGGCATCCAGCAACTGCAGCGTCAGCCGCAAGGGCTCGCCTTCGGCCACTTCCTGCACGTTGTGAATGTGCGTCTCCACGGTGTAGAACGAGTGCCCGCCCTCGTCACGGTAGGACTCGTCAATGCCGATCATGCGGAAGTAGGCGTCCGAGTTGTCGCCAAACACCAGCAGATAACAGGACTCGCTCATGTGGCCGTTGTAGTCCACCCAATCGGGCAGCACCACCGGGCGGTACAGGCACAGAGGCGCAGCAATGGGCGCGTTCGGATCCCACGGTGGCGCGGGTGTACCCTCGAGCGGAGTGCTCAGGCCATGAGATTGAGGTGGTGACGATGTATTCATAGACAAAGGTTTTCATGCGCTCACGCAGGGGCCAGGAGCACAATTTTTCCAACAAATTTTTTCGCCTCAAAAGCCTGCTGAGCCAAGGCCATATCGCGCAGCGCGAAGGTTTGAGCCACCACCGGCGCAATTTCAGCGCGCTCGATGTAGCCCACCAGCTGGTCAAAGATTCTGTCTTCCTGAAAGGTGCAACCCAAAAGCGTCAGGTCTTTGAGGTAGAGGGTGCGCAAGTCCAAATCCACCAGCGGTCCGGCAATGGCACCCGCACTGGCATAGCGCCCGCCGCGTCGCAGCACGTGCAGCAGCGCAGGCCACTGCGGGCCACCCACCAGGTCGATCACCACATCGACCGAGTCTTGGCCCAAGGACTGCACCGCGTTGACATTGCGCGGCAAGCACTCATGAGCGCCCAAGGCTCGCAGAGCCTGGTGTTTATCAATGGCAGCCAAAGCCACCACCTGGGCACCCCGGCGACGTGCCAATTGCACTGCGGCGCTGCCCACACCACCGGACGCACCTGTGACCAGTACACGGCTGCGCGCAGACACCCCCGCGCGATCCACCAGGTTCTCGGCAGTGGAATAGGCACATGGAAAGGACGCGAGTTCGGCGTCGCTGAGCGCACTGTGCACCACCACGGCAGCCGTCGCAGGCACGCAGGTGTATTGCGCAAAACCCCCATCGCACTCCGAGCCAAAGTACCGGCAGGCATAGGGCTGCTCACTCGCATCGTCGCGCAACACTGGCCGCACCAGGACGCGCTGCCCGATGCGGGCGGAGTCCACGCCAGACCCGACTGCGGCGATATAGCCGCAGCAATCGGCGCCTTGGATGCGCGGGAACACCATCGGCATGCCACCCCAGCTCGGGTCCGGGTCACTCGTGCTGTCCACCACGGCAGCGGCACCGTCGGTGGCGCTTGCACTGGTTTTGGAATACCAGCCCACCCGTGTATTGATGTCCGTGTTGTTCACCGCGCTGGCCGCCACACGGATCAGCACTTCACCAACTCCAGGGCGCGGTACTGGCAGGTCTTCGCGGTAGTGCAACACTTCCGGACCGCCAAAACCGGTCAGCACCACACCGCACATGGTGGCGGGCAATGCGGTGGTGGAGACACGGGTCATGGCCGGCGATTATTTCGGCTGAGGCAATGCCATGACACGCCCGATCTGCGCCGGGCGAGGCATCAAAGCGTGCGCGGCTGCCGGTGGCTGCAGGTAGGCTGCCACCGCCGGTGCAAATGGGGTCGCACGCGGCCCGGACATGTCCACATTGAGCAGCATTTGCTCTGTGATGGCCATGCACTGTGTGCCACCTTCCGCAAAAAGACTCAGCGCGACATGCAGTCGCTTGGCATCCACCCCGAGCAGTTGCAAACGCACCTCGACGGCGGCGCCCTGTTTGACCTCGTGCAAGTAATGCACATGGGCCTCCAGCGTAAACCAGGAGTGTCCTGTGGCTTTGCGCCCCGCTTCGTCCAAACCAGCCAGGTCCATCAGGGCGTCCACCGCGCTGCTGAACAGCACCATGTAATAGCCGTCACGCAGGTGGCCGTTGAAGTCCACCCACTCGGCACCGATGGTGCAGCGATAAACCACCGGCAGCGCCATGCCCGTGGACTCAGGCATCGGGCGCAATTCCATGTTTGAGCTTGGTGGCCTTGATGGCGGCTTGAACGGCCATCAGGCAGTCATCGCGGTAGCGTTCCCAGTCGGCAATGCTGCGGCTGCCCAGCTGCTCCACGCTGCCTTCGGCCACGGCGTCGAGCAGCGAGTCGGTCAACTCCGGCGCCTCCAGCTTGGTCCAGGGCAGCTTGAGTGCCGGGCCGAACTGGGCCATGAAGTGGCGCATGCCCGCGTCGCCACCTGCCAGTGTGTAAATCAAAAAGCTGCCCATGAAAGACCAGCGCATGCCCGCACCAAATCGGATGGCGTCGTCGATTTCACCGGTGGTGGCCACACCGTCATTGACCAGGTGCAAGGACTCGCGCCACATGGCCTCTAACAATCGGTCGGCGATAAAGCCTGGCACCTCCTTGCGCACATGCAGCGGACGCATGCCCAAACTGCGGTAGACCTGCATGGCAGCTTGTACCGCCTCAGGCGCGGTG
>CAIWRE010000386.1 GCA_903914985.1 uncultured beta proteobacterium
CCGCCCGACACATGGAGGCGCTCCACCTGGTGGCCATAGAGAAACTGCACGCCACGCTGGGCGCATTTTTCGGCCAGGGCCTGGGTGAATGCGCAGGCATCGCCCGACTCATCGGTGGAGGTGTAGGTGCCACCCACAATACGGGAACCGTAGCTTTTCAGGGAGGGCTCGATGCGCAGCAGTTCTTCGCGGCTGACGAGCTTGCGGTCCACGCCGTACTTGCGCATAAGCTCGGATGATTGGGCGGCGGTGTCAAACGACGCCTGGTCGCTGTAGTAGTGGGCAATGCCGTTTTCCAGGCGCTGGTATTCGATGCCCGTGGCAGCAATGACTTCTTTGAGCGCGGCGTGGCTGTAGGCGCCCAGTGCAACAAGCTGCTGCACATTGCGCTCAAACGCGGCATCGTTGCAGTTGGCCAGAAACTGCAATCCCCAGGCGTATTGCCGCCAACCCGAGCCAAACGGGTTTTGCGGGCGAAACAGCAAGGGCGCTTCCTTGCTCAGCATCCATTTCAAGGCTTTGAGCGGTGCCTGCGCGTTGGCCCAAGGCTCGCAGAAACTGACCGAAATTTGCCCCGCATTGGCAAAGCTGGTCTCTAGCGCAGCGCCGCTCTGGCGCTCAATCACCGTGACCTGGTGTCCGCGCTCGGCCAAGTGCCAGGCGGTGCTGATGCCGATGATGCCGGCGCCCAAAACGATTGTGTTCATTCCATCAGTGTGCGCGATTCGCGCTGCAAGTAAAAGTAAAATTACCGGGTTTGTGAAATCATAAGTTGAATTAATACTTTGTCTGTTCGAATATTTGACTCCGCCGCGCTGGAATGCCTGGCCGCCATCGTGGAAGAAGGCGGGTTTGAGCGTGCAGCGGTACGCCTGTCCATCACCCAGTCGGCGGTGTCGCAGCGCTTGCGCGGGCTGGAAGCGCAGGTCGGCACGGTGCTGCTGGTGCGAACACGCCCGGTGCGTCCCACGGCCGCTGGGCGCTTGCTGCTCAAGCATGCCATGCAAATGCGGCTGTTGCGCGCTGACCTGGAGGGCGATCTGCAAGAGCTCGCCCCGGGTGCCAGCGGTGAGGAGTACCGCGTCTCCATCGCCATCAACGCCGACAGCATTGCGACCTGGGCGCTCGATGCCTTGGATCCGCTGATCGCCGCCGGTCTGCCACTGGAGATCATTACCGACGACCAGGATTTCACCCACGAATGGCTGCGCGAAGGCCAGGTGCTGGGTTGCGTCACCACCCTCAAGCCCGCGCTGCGCGGCTGCCAGGTGCTCTCGCTCGGTGCCATGCACTACGTGGCAGTGGCCAGCGCGGCCTACGCCGAGGCCCATTGCCCGCAAGGACTGAGCGCGCACAATTTCCGCGACATTCCCTTTATCGCCTTCAACCGCAAAGACGACAGCCCGGCGGAATTTGTCGCCACCGCCTGGGGCCTGCGCAGGGTCACCCTGAACCAGCGCTTTGTTCCCAGCGCCGAAGGCCAAGTGCATGCCGTGCTCTCCGGTTGGGGGGCTGCGGTACTGCCGCGCCTGCGGGTGCAGGCGCTGATGGACAGCGGCGCCCTGGTCAACTTGGCACCCCAGCACAGCCTGCCGGTGGAGCTGTACTGGCACTGCTGGAATCTGGACTCGGAAGTGATTGACCGATTGACCGCCGCACTTTCCAGCGCCGCACGCCGCGTTTTAGAGAAAAATACCGCATAGTCACAAATTGATCTAGGTCTTTACAGCGAGACGCAAGCGGCTAAAATTTAGCCATGAGCTCTACCGCCACTGCCAAAGTTTCGTTCAAGACCCAAATGCTGCAGGCGCGCGAAGACGCCATCATCCGCATCGCCAGCCGTCTGTTGGCTGACAAGGGCTTCGAAGCGATGACGGTGGATGAAGTGGCCGCCAGCGTGGGCATTGCCAAAGCCAGCCTCTACAAGCATTTCTCCAGCAAAGAAGACCTGGCCGCCGCCGCCATGGTGCGGGTCATGGAGCGCGCCCAAAACTACCTGCACAAGCTGCCGCCTGCGCCCCCCATGGAGCAACTGCGCACCGTGGCACGCTGGACCATGGAACTCAAGCTGCGGGGTGAAATGCCCTCACTACCCAGCCAAAACTCGACCTTGCGTGCCAAGCTCATGGCCGACGTGGCTTATATGGACGGCCTGATTGAAGTGAGCGACCGGCTTGGGGCCTGGATCGAGGAGGCCCAAGCCCAGGGTCTTATCAACCGCTCGCTGCCTGCCATTGCGGTGCTCTACACCCTGTACGCCCGCGCCTGTGACCCGGTGCTGGAGTTTCTGCGCATGGGCGGCCAACACGACGATGCGCAAATCATTGACATGGTGATGAGCAGCTGCTTTGAAGGCCTGGCGGTACGCTGAGCTTCGCGCCCGGTTCACACCTCAATCCAGTCCGCCGGCCTGAAAGCCGCTTGCTCATTCTTGCGCGCGTAGCCCAGCGGATTGGCCACGACGCGACAGCCCTGGTGCACATAGTCCAGCGGCGTGTGCAAGTGGCCATGCAGCCACAGCTGGGCATGGGCCAGCAAATCATCCAAATCATTGCAAAAACCGGCCGTTCCCGGCACCAAGCCATAGCGCGGGTCGGCGCTGCGCAAACTCGGGGCGAAATGGGTGATGACCACCGTGCTGCCCTCAAAGGGCGTGGCCAAGGCCTGGCGCAACCAGTCTTGACACTGCACCGCTTGCTCGCGCAGTTCAGACGCCAGAAATGGCAGGCCATTGCGCGTGGCCAGTGCTTTTTTCAAATAGAAATTGGCAGCCCGAAAGGCCTTGTCGCGGTTCTGGAGCGCGTCAAAGTCGGTCCACAAGGTGGTTCCCACCAGCCGCACCGGCCGGCCTTGTCTGTCACGCCATGGGCCGTGCAGCACTTCGCGCTCCAGCCAGGCAATCCCTAAACGCTCGCACGTCGTGCGCAGCCGCGTGTGGGTGGCGTCGAAATCCAGCCCGTCGTATTCATGGTTCCCGGGCACGAACACCACCGGCGTGGGCCAGCCGTGCAATGGTGAAAACCGTGCCAAACCAAAATCGCTGTCGGTGAGCTGGGAGCCTGCCTGGTAGGAACCAATGTCTCCGGCCAGCACCAGCACATCGGCACCGGGGGCTGGACAGGGCGCTTGCGGCGGCTGCAAGTGCGGCTGGCTCTCCAGGTGCAGATCGGACAAGAGCTGAATCTTCACATGCGCTCCTGCGGTGGGCGCGGTGCAAAGGCTTGCACGGCCGCAGCCTGCACCTGAGCGCGCAACCAGGCGTGGGCCTCGTCCTGCGCATGGCGGCGGCTCCACAGTGCATCGACCTGAATCGGCGGCACTTCAAAAGGCAACTCACGCACCACCAACTGCGCTTCAAACCCGGTGACGTTCAAAAAATGGCGTGGCAACACCGTGAGCAAATCCGACTGCGCCACCACCTTCACCGTGGTGAAAAACTGGTTCACCGTGAGCATCACGCGCCGGCTGCGGTTGAGGTGAGCCAGCGCTTCGTCAATCAAGCCAAAGGCGCGGCCCGAAAAGCTCACTAGCATGTGTTGGGCCTTGCAAAAGGCGTCCAAGGTCAGGGGGCTGGCGGCCAAGGGATGGCCATGGCGCATGACGCACACATAGTCGCTGGCAAACAGGCGTTGGTGAAAGAAGGCGGGGCTCACAGCGGCCTGGCCTTGTGCGTCAAGTTCCGCAATCACCGCCGGAAAATGTCCGATGGCCAGGTCCGCCAAACCGTCTTCCAACAGTCGGCGCGGATCGCGCGTGGTCAAGGGCGCGGTGCGCAAGGACACGCCCGGCGCCTGCTGGCTCAGCGTCGTGACCAGACCCACCATGAGCTCTGCGGCGGTGGCGTCCGCCATGGTCAGCACAAAACTGTTTTGCGCTGTGGCAGGCACAAACACCCGGGGCGCCAGCGTGGTTTGCAAGTGCTGCAAGGTGGCTCGAATTTCCGGCCAGAGCTCCAGCGCCTTGGGCGTGGGTTGCAGGCTGCGCCCTTGGCGCACCAATACCTCGTCGCCCAGCGCCTGGCGCAGGCGTCGCAGGGCATTGCTCACCGCCGGCTGTGTCAGTGCCAGCTCTTGCGCTGCGCGGGTCAGGTTGCGCTCGGCCATCACCACGTCAAACACTTTGAGCAGGTTGAGGTCAAAGGTCCGCAAGTTCAGGGCTGAAGCAGGCATATATAAATTTGGTGAATACCAATCATCACAAATCAAAAGTAGACCGATACTAGTATTAACCCTAGTATCGCGGCATTGCGAAGGCCAAACCTTCCTTGTCTCGTATCTTTCAGGAGTACACCATGCGCCGTTTTGCCGGTTTTGATTTTTCCCGGGCTACCAAAGCCACCCCCGCCGTTCGCAGCGAATCGTCCAAAACACTCGCCGGCATTTTGTTGTCTGCAGTCCTGGCCTCCCTTCTGGTGGTTGCGGACCAAGTGATCGAGAACTGGGCCGACGGCCACCTGCTGCTGGGCTGGGTCGCGCTGTGGAGTCTGGTGTTTGCCGGCCTGGCCTTTTGCGTGCGTCCTCTGCGCCGCGCAAGTGCCACGGTGGCCAATGCCGTAGATGCCTGGATTGAGCGCTCGTCGCAAGCCCGTGAAGAAGCCCGCCTGTGGGACTACGCCCGCCAGGACGCTCGCGTTATGGACGAACTGCGGGCTGCAGAAGCACGCAGCTGCTAAGGACTTAGGACGCGCGCTCGCGCGTCAAGCGCAGCGCGATCCACATGGCCAGTGCGCCAAATACGGCGGTCCCCAGGGCTTGGCCCGCCAGGACCCCCACCGGCCCGTGCTGCGCCCCCCACCAAGCAAGGGGAATCGTACCCAGCGTGGAGCGCGCCCAATTAAATCCGGTGGACCACAAGGGGCGGCCCAGATTATTGAAGGCCGCATTGGCCACGAACAAGGCCCCGGCAAAAAAGAAGCTCGCCGCCAGCCAACTGCAAAACGCACCCAACAACAAGGCGCCATCGCCATCCAGCGAAAACACGCGTGTCAGCGGCCCTTGCAGCGCGGCCAACACCAGCCAGGCGGCCGCCACGGCCACCACCATAACAATCAGGCTGGCACGCAGAGTTTCTTGTACCCGGTCAAAGCGCTTGGCCCCAAGGTTTTGCGCAAAGATGGGGCCGACTGCGCCACTGAGTGCGTAAATCAAACCAAATGCCACGGGTGTCAGCCGATCGATCGTGGCTTGACCGGCCACGGCGGAAGCGCCAAATTGCGCGATGCTGTGGGTGACAAAAGCCGTGCCTACGGGTGTTGCCAAGTTGGTGAGGACCGCCGGACCCGCAACCACCGACAGGGTGCGCGCATCCGCCCAAAAATGGGTTCGTTCCGGTCGCGCCAGCAAGTGATGCACCCGCCACACACCGTGCAGGCCAATAGCCAGCAGCACGGAGCGCGAAATGACAGAAACGACCGCGGCACCGTCGAGGCCCATATCGAAATAAAAGATAAACAAAGGGTCAAGCACTGCCGTGGTCGCCGCAGCGCCCAAGGTCACGACCATGGCGCGCTGCGCAGCACCCAAAGACCGCAACAGTGCTGAGGTGGCCATGCCAATGGCCAGCAGCGGCACCGAGGGCATGGTGACCGTCAGGTAGCGCTGTGCCATCACTGCCACCTCACCCCGGGCGCCAAGCGCCCACAACAAGGGCTCCAGAAAAATCACGGTGAGCAGGGCCAGCACTGCCGCAATCGCCGCCATCAAGAGCAAGCTGTGCGTGGCCATGCGCCGCGCCTGCGGTGTGTGGCCCGCGCCGATCTTGCGTGACACGGTGGCAGTAATGCCAATCATGAGCCCGATGCATATCGAGGTATGGAAAAAGCCCACCACGCCCGCAAAACCCACTGCCGCGGCAATCGCTTGCTGACCAAGGCGCGAAATGTAGAAGAGATTGATCAAGTCGACCAAAAACACCGCCACCAACCCAACGGCACCCGTCGTGGCCATCACAAGCACATGGCGCATGGGGGAACCGGTCACAAAGCGTGGTGAAGCAGAAAGGGGCATC
>CAIWRE010000387.1 GCA_903914985.1 uncultured beta proteobacterium
AGGCTTGCACCCGCTTGTACCAGTGCCATGGCGATGTTTTTAAAGCATTGCGCGGCCTGTTCACGCACGTCGTCGGAGATGGTCATGGTGGCATAGTCGAACCCGGTCGTGCCAGAGACCATCACCCAATCCCCTGCCACCACGGCGCGCGAGTAGCCAATATCGGTTTCAAATCGAGAACCGGAGCTGATAATTTGGCGCTTCATAAGGGTTCCTCGGCGTCGTGATTGCGGAAAGGGGAATGCTATCAGTGCGTGCAATGGTTGAATGGCATCCATAATTTGAATAGTAGTACTATGGACCGCTCAAGCATGTGCACATACCAAGGCATGAATGCGCAATTTGGAACTTGGCTTCGCATTTCTTTGGAGGCGGTATGAAGGAACACGCCGCGGGTCCGCAAGAGACCCCGGAATTGGCAAATACAAAGCAAGCTGTCAATGTCTCGCTCACTGCCGGCCAGCGCGAAATGCTTTTGGAGTCTCCCTTGCTGCAAGGGGTGCCGTATGCCTCGGTATTTGATTGGCTTCACTACACACCTGTGCTTGTACTGCAGCGTGGTGATACGCTGATTGAGAGCGGAGTACCTCACGGAAAGCTGTTTTTGGTGGTCAGCGGTCAGCTCTCTGTGTGGCTGGACCCTATGCCTGAACTGCCCGATGAGAACATTGCCCAGCGCACCATGTCCGGTCCCGAAGTTGCCCGCATTTTTCCTGGGCAGTCGCTCGGCGAGCAGGGGCTGATTGACGGCCAGCCGCCGACGGTGTGGGCCATTGCGGCGCGCGAGTCCCGGGTGTTGGCTATTCCTACGGACATGGCCTGGCAAACCATGCAGGTGGAGCCCAAAATAGCATTGAATTTACTGCGCATGCTCTCAGACCGCATGCGCCAGGCCAATGACGGCTTGCGCGGCGCCATTGCACACCAGCAGCGTTTGGCGCGCGATGCCGACACGGACGCGTTGACCGGTTTGCACAACCGCCGGTGGATGGAAAACATGTTTCCCCGCACCATGCAGCGTTTCCAAATGTCCGAGCGACCGGTGTCCGTGCTCATGGTGGATATCGACTTTTTCAAGCGGGTCAACGACGAGCATGGCCATGCGGTGGGTGATCAGGTGCTGCGTGAAGCCGCTCAGCGCATGATGCAAATGCTGCGCCCCTCGGACCTGTGCGCACGCTTTGGCGGTGAAGAGTTTTGTATTTTGTTGCCGGAGTTGGACGCGGATCAGGCGACCACAATCGCTCAGCGGGTGCTTGATTCCTTTGCTTCGGCGCCCTTGGAACTTGACTCAGGCGCCAAGCTCAAAATCAGCGTATCCATAGGCGTAGCCGATTGGGACCATGAAGCCAGCATGTTGGACTTGGTGCGCGCGGCGGACAATGCCCTCTACCAAGCCAAGCGGGATGGCCGCAACCGGGTGGTCACGGCCCATCGCCAGTCCTTAAGCCGCTAAGCGCTGTTCGAGCTGGGCCTTGGTGGCCACCAGTTCGGCGGGCAGGTGGTAGGCCAACTGGGTGAACAACTCGGTGTGCAGCGCGATTTCATGCTTCCAGTCGGCTTTGTCCAAGCTGGTGACCGTAGCAAACTGGGCCGGTGTGAAGTCCAGACCGTCCCAGGTGATTTCGGCATAGGTCGGGCTCACGCCAAAGCCCGTTTCCTGGCCCTTGGCCGTGCCTTCCAGGCGATCAATCATCCACTTGAGCACACGCATGTTTTCGCCGTAACCCGGCCAGACAAACTTGCCGTCCTCGCCTTTGCGGAACCAGTTGACGCAGTAGATTGCGGGCAGCTTGGCGCCCTTGGCGCTGAGTGTGCTGCCCAGGGTGAGCCAGTGCTGGAAGTAGTCGCTGACGTTGTAACCGGTGAAAGGCAACATCGCAAACGGGTCGCGGCGAACCACACCTTGCTGGCCCACGGCCGCTGCGGTTGTTTCAGAGCCCATGGTGGCGGCCATATAGACGCCCTCCACCCAATTGCGCGCTTCTGTCACCAGGGGCACGGTGGTAGAGCGACGGCCGCCAAAAATAAACGCGTCAATGGGCACGCCCGCGGGGTCGTCCCAGGCGCTGTCCAGCGCGGGGTTGTTGCCCGCAGCCACGGTGAAGCGTGAATTGGGGTGGGCAGCCTTGGCACCTGTGTCGCGGGCGATTTGGGGTGTCCAGTCTTTGCCCTGCCAGTCGATCAAATGGTCAGGCATGCTGCCCGTGTCTTTTTCCATGCCTTCCCACCAGACATCGCCGTCATCGGTGAGCGCCACATTGGTAAAGATGACATCGTGGC
>CAIWRE010000388.1 GCA_903914985.1 uncultured beta proteobacterium
ATACGCGCCAGTTCCGCTTTGTCGGCAAGGCGGGGAATCAGTTTTCCTGCCAGGTTCAAGACGCCAATGATGAAGTCCATGAGGCCGAGAGGAACACGCTTGAAGCGCGGCGCTTTGCCCAAAAGCTGAAAAAGGTATTCACCCTGCTGGAGCGGGGTAATGGCCGGTCCGGGGCCACCTATAGGCAGTATGCAGTGGTGCCGCGATGGGTCCGACAAGCAGCCCACCAGGTAGTCCGCCAAGTCGTCGTCGCTGATCGGTTTGCACGCGGTGAGCCTGCCATCGCCGAACAGCAAAAATGGTTTTCCGCTTTTGACGCGTTCCAACTGGCCGGACAGAGATTTGAAGAAAGCCGTGGGCCGGACTATAGAAAAAATCAGACCCGACTGCATGAGTGCTTCTTCAAAAGCCAATTTAGCGCGCTGAAAGCCCAGCAATGGCTTTTGCACACAAATGGCCGACAACAATACAAATTGCTGCGCACCCGCCGCTTGCGCTGCTTTGAGCGCCACCACATGCGCTTCGTAATCCACGCGCCACGCATCCTTGGGGCTCCCGGTACGCGAGGCCATGCACGAGATCACGGCATCGAATTTTTCATCTCTCAATGCGCCTTTGGTCAGGACTTGGTGATCATTGAGTTCCCCGTAACGCAGGGTCGTCCCTGGCAAAGAATTCAACTGTTGCTCTAGAGGCGTCTTCGGGGCGGCGCCTGACCTGGGCCGCAACAGGCACACCACTTCATATCCTTGCCGGCTGAGCAAACGCGCGGTTGCGCTACCAATGGTTCCAGTGGCGCCCAGCAGAAGGACGCGCTGCGGCAGAGTTTTGGTATTTGGCGGTGGCAATTCAGATGCCAGCATCTAGGCAAATGGTCCGTTGAGTTGAATGGTGGCGGCATTCAAAAATCCGGCAGTCGTCACCCAAACCAAGTAGGGCAGCATCATCAGACTGGAAGACCGCGAGATGCGCCACAGACCCAGAATCAGCAAAACGATTGAAAGCCACAAGGCATACAACTCCGACAAAGCCCAGTCAGGCCGGTGTTCGTGAAAATAAAGCCAGCTCCAATACACATTGAGCAGCGCATTCGCGGCAAACAAGACCAATATTCTGAGTTTGTGTGCCTGACTTCTGGCGTTTTGCCACGCTGTCCATCCGCTCAAAGCGCAGAGCGAGAAAATCAGAGACCAGATCATTCCAAATGCTGCGTCTGGTGGTTTCCAAAGTGGCTGGCGCAGAGCTTGGTACCACGGGCCCAAATCCGTGAGGGATGCTCCGATTCCTGAGACCAGGAAGCTGCAAGCAAACGCCAGCACCAAGCCTTGCATTCGTTTAGAAATTTTCATGGAAGTGCTCGCTGTTGAACTTTTTCGCAGCAGGTGGTGTTCTTAAACATCCTTGAGTCGTGAATGTATGTGTTGCGTAGTCCGCCAAGTAGCCAGCAACACCACCGGCGTGCACAAACCTGCAATCAGCTCGGCATTGATATGCGCACCGCCTGCGTTGGCGGCCTTGCCCAGAAAAAGAATCAGGCTCACCACGTAATAGGTGATGGCCGCAATCGACAGGCCTTCAACCGTTGCCTGAAGCTTGAGCTGCAAGGCCTGGCCGCGGGTGAGTTTTTCGAGCAATTGCTGGTTGTCCTCTTCAACCGCAATTTCCACACGGGTCCGCAGCAAGGCGCTGGCGCGGGCTACGCGTTCTGCCAAAGCTGCCAGCCGGTCTGACGTGGCGTTGACCGTCGCCATGGCAGGCGCCAGGCGGCGCTGCATAAATTCACCCACAGTTTGCATGCCCGACAAAGGCTCTTCGCGCATTTCGGCAATCCGCTCGCGAACAATGGCGTCATAGGCGCGCGCGGCAGAAAACCGGAAGCTGTGGACCGCCGTCGTGCTCTCGACCTGCGCGGCCAGACTGGCCAGGTCGTTGAGCAGCACTTCATCGCTGTCTTCTTTCTTTTCCAGGCGGTTGGTAATGTCCACTAGTTGCACCTCAGTCTGCCCGAGCTTGATCGTGAGTTGCTTGGCCAGCGGCAAACTCAGCATGGACATGACGCGGTAGGTCTCTAACTCCAGCAAGCGTTGGGCAATGCGACCGGCACGGTTTTCAGAGGTCTCAGGCGCCGCGAGTACCAAAATGCGCTCAAACCCATCAGGGCCTACCTTGAGCGTGGTCATCAGGTGCGAGTGGGATTGCCCACCGGAGGTTCTGCCCATTTTCGCGCCAATCACCGTGCCTTCGCCCAACCACCGTTTGGCTTTTGCAAATGCATCCGTGTCGTCCATGCCTTGGTTGAACATGGCCAGGTGAATGGCCGTAATGGTCCTGCCCGGAATATTGCGCAACCAGTCGGTGCCTGTGGCGACGTGGGAACCGAGTTCAGGCAAATCGCTGCCAAACGAAGCGTGCGACGGCAGCGCTTGAACAATCGTGTACCGGGTGAACTCCGAGTGCCGCTCCCAAATGACCTTGAACCCCTCGCACTTGATTTGCAAAAAGTTGCCCTTCATGGACTCGATGTCCAAGGGATTCGGCAGGGGTAAGTGCTGCAGATGCGCAAACTCATCCGCCACGCTGACTTCAGAGTTCAACACCGCCACATAAACCAACAAGGCAGGCAGCCCAAACGTGGCCGAGGGCCGCGTGTGAATCTCGTTGTGGAGCACCAACCTTTGCGCATCATCGGTAGGTAAATAACGCAGCGTTAGATCGTTCATTCAGCTCTCCGATAAAAAAGCCCCGCTCTTGTGAAGCGAGGCTCAATTGTTGGTTTCTTTGGTGCCGGAGAGATGAATCGAACACCCGACCTTCTCATTACGAATGAGCTGCTCTACCGACTGAGCTACACCGGCGCACCACAGGAATTATAGCCAGCGGGCGCTCGCGGCTTTCATGGCTGCGCGGCGTCTTCGGCGTAATAGCGGGTCAGGCGCTCCACCTCGTTTTTCGAGCCGAGCACCACGCTCACGCGTTGGTGCAATTGCGTGGGCGCAATGTCCATGATGCGCTGGTGGCCGTTGGTGGATGCGCCACCGGCTTGCTCAATCAACCAGGACATGGGGTTGGCCTCGTACATCAGGCGCAGCTTGCCGGGCTTGTGGGGTTCGCGCTTGTCCCAGGGGTACATAAACACGCCGCCACGGGTCAA
>CAIWRE010000389.1 GCA_903914985.1 uncultured beta proteobacterium
ACGCGAGCCCGCAATACAGGCCTGTCCCTGGTTGTGAAAAATCGCCCATGCCGCGCCGTTGACGGCCGCAATCAAATTGGCGTCCTCAAAGACGATATTGGCACCCTTACCGCCCAGCTCCAATTGCACCTTTTTGAGATTGCCTGCACTGGCTTGGACAATGCGGCGCCCGGTGGCGGTACTGCCGGTGAACGCAATTTTGGAAATTCGGTCGTGCTCGGCAATTGCCTGACCTGCCACGGTGCCCAGGCCCGGCAAGATGTTGACGACACCGTCCGGCATGCCAGCTTCAGCCATGAGTTCCGCAATCTTGAGCGAGGACAGCGGCGTGATCTCGGCCGGTTTCATGACGATACAGTTGCCGGCCGCCAATGCAGGTGCCATTTTCCAGCTGGTAAACATCAGCGGGAAATTCCATGGCACTACCTGTCCTACGACCCCAACGGGCTCGCGCAAGGTGTAGTTCAGGAAACCCACCTCCACCGGAATTTGCTCGCCCTGAAACTTGTCGGCCATACCACCGAAGTAGCGATAAGTGACTGCAGTGCGCGGCACGTCGAGCATGCGAGAGTCGCGAATCGGGTGCCCGGTGTCCAGTGACTCCAAGCGTGCCAATTCTTCGGCATTGCTTTCAATCAAATCCGCCAGTTTGAGCAAAATCCGCCCGCGGTCCATAGCAGCCATGCGGCTCCATTGAGGCAAGGCCGCCTCGGCCGCCTGCACTGCCAATTCGACATCGGCCGCTCCCGCCATGGAAACGTCCGCAATCTTGGAGTTGTCATGAGGGTTCAAGGTGGGCAATGTTTCGCCTGATTGCGCGTCAACAAATTGACCATTGATGAACAACTGGTGGCGAATCGGCGTGCGAAGCCCTGCCGCTTGCGCGATGTCAGCAAGATTCATGGAGACCCCTGGCGCCCTTCCCGGGCGCATGAAATGAAAAAATGAAAAAAGCCCGTGGCCAGACGCCGCGTTCTTAAAACTGAACCGGCACCTGGGGCGCGTCACCGTTTTGGATTTCGTACACCAGCTTGGGCGACCCGTTCTCCCACACCAGCAACATGGAGCGTTTGGGGCTGAATCCCTGGTGGCGGCAGTAAGCAGGCATGGCGGCCATATCGCCCGCCTTCATGACCACGCGTGCCAGCGGTTTTCCGGTATCGCGGTGGGCACAGTCCCAGCTGATTTCATCGCTCATCTGGAAGAACCATTCCACACGGTCGTTGGAATGCATGATGGGCAAGATGTGCTCCTCTGTCGTGGGGCACATAAAGCTGTACTTCACCACGCTGGTGAAGGAAGGGTTCCAGGTCACTTGTGAGCGGCTCAAAAACGCAAACAAGTTGAAGGCATGGACTTCATTTTCAAAACCAGGCTCGGGGTGCAACTCAGGTTGGTCCTGCGGCACATCAGCAAAAGCGCGGTTGACCGGAGCGCCACGGGCATCGGTGCGCATCGGCAAATCGCCTTGCAAGCCGACACAGCGTGTTGCCAATTCACGGGCACGGGTAATGGCGGCCTTGTTATTGCCCGTTTTGCGGCCGTAGGGGCTGCCGGTTTCTTGGGGTGCGGAGAAGGGATCGAAACTTGCGTTGGTCCAGTCGTCCAAAATTTCAAAGAAGGTGGCCGCGATTTGATCGGTAGGGAAGTTTTCCAACAAATCCACACCCGCTGCCTTCAGGGTTTCGTTGAACGCACCGGCCTGTAGATCGACCGATTGGTAATGGTTCACGGTGCCAATCACTTCGTCAAAATTGACGCCGCCATAAAAGAATCCCCAGGCGACATCGCGCATCAGCGCGCGCAAGAAGTTGCCGATGTCCATGCTGTGCGACATGGGGCGGCCATCGCGCGTGGCCCACTCGATATGGGCAAAGTACTCGTCACGGCGGAAGCCGAAAGAGCCTAATTTGAAATCCCGGTATCCCATCACGGCGTGGGGCGCAGAGGCAATGATCTTGGCCATTTCTACAGGTGCGTTCATAACGATCTCCAAATATTCAAAAGGTTGTTGCGTCGCTCAAGGTCAGGCCATTTGGCAAATTTCTGACCACTTTTCCACGGAAAGGTCGCCTTTGCAGGTTTGAAGCACAACCACCGCTGGATGCGCGCTGCGGAATTGGTAGGCGGTGTTTTTGGGCAACATGCCCTGGTGCCCGCGCTTGAGCTTCATCCAACCCATTTTTTGACCCTGGGGCTCACCTTGCACCAAGACAGCACCGTTCTTTTCAGTGTCCGCCACGGTCTGGTGTGCATCGAGTTTGATGAGGTGAACTTCAAGCTCGCCGTCCATGCTTAGCGCAAACTCGTCGTGCGCACAGGTGTACCAAGGCGATGCGCCTTCAGCACGCAGCACCTCGAGGACGTAAATTTGGTTCTGACCAAACACGACTTTTTCGTAGGGCTTGGACTTGCTCGCGGTCTCAAAACAATTGGAAAAAGCGTAATGGCGAACATCGTCGTCGATCGGTTCGACACGGCCTTTTTCGAAATGATTCAGGGAACCGAATTTGGTTTCGTAAGTCACGCTCATGGATCTCACTCCTGGGTTGAAAGTCCCGGCCACTGCACTGTGATGGCAAGGAATGGGCGCACTGTAGACGCGCTTTGAACCTAGCGCTAGGGGTTAAATTTGGACCGATCTGTTCGATTAAATCGAACAATAGTCAGGGTAAACCCTGAAATTCGCATAAATTCAACAGGAAAAGCCCTAAGCTCGGATGAGATTGGCAGGAAAAAGCGAACGCTCGATCAATACGCGATCCCACGGTGGCATGTCGGTAAACGCCTGGGTGATGTGTTCAATCAGCAGCCGCAATTTGTACTCTTGGCGGGAGGTGGCAGCAAACACTGCACTGAGCTGAAAGGATGTCAATTGGTGTTCGGGCATCACCACCTCCAGGTCGCCGCGCTGCAAGGCCTCGGATGCGACCAAGGTCGGGACGCACACAATGCCCGCATGCTCGAGCGCATACTCCCGCAGCAAGTGCACACTGTTGGTCAACAGCGCAGCTCGCAAATACAAAGTCGCCTGTTCACCCTGGTGGTGAAAGGTCCAGCGGTCGCGGGTGGGATAGCCGGAATACAAACCCAATTTATGCCGGTGCAAATCGCGCGGGTCAGTGGGGCGTCCGTGCTTTTCAAGGTATTGGGGCGTTGCGCAAAAGACCCGTCGAACTGGAAAAAGTGGCTTGCTGACCACCTCAGTGGACTGCGCCGGGAAAATTTGCAAAGCGCAATCCACCCCGGCTTTAACGGGATCCACCACCGAGTCACTCACGATCAAATCTAAACGAATGTCTGGGTAGAGCAGCTGAAACTGGTGCAGCATGGATGCAAAATGGCCTAGCACCAGTCCGGTAAGCGCATGCACCCGCAGCGTGCCCGATGGCTTGCCGCGCACATCGCGCATTTGATCGACGATGTCCCCTGCCCTGGCCACCAAATCGGTGCAGTCACTCAAGTAGGCTTGACCGACCTCGCTCAGCCGAACCACCCGGGTGCTGCGGTGGAACAGCGGCGCCCCGACGTGTTCTTCCAGCTGCTTGATACGCATCGTCACCACAGACCTGGCAATGCGGAACTGCCTGGCAGCCTCAGCAAAACTCTGAGTCTGGGCAACACGCACAAAGGTCTCGATGTTTTGCAGGAGGTCCATCGGGGGTTTTCTGAAAAATTCATTGTAGGGTGCCCCACTTGAAGTTTTTCTTGGAGCTGAACCCCGGCGCAAGCCAACAGGCCTCGGCCGCGCGTAAAATCAATCACCGGGCCCAAGCATTTGGCAACCCGGCATTTTTTTGCCGGTTCCAATCCAAGTGCCCCAATCTGATTCAACTATTTGGAGCCTGGGCCATGGAAATTTTTGACTACGACAACATTCTTCTGCTGCCACGCAAATGCCGCGTGGAAAGCCGCTCAGAGTGTGACGCCGGTGTGCAACTCGGCAAGCGCCGCTTTCGCCTGCCCGTGGTGCCGGCCAATATGAAAACCGTGGTGGATGTGCCCATTTGCACCTGGTTGGCGCAAAACGGCTACTTCTATGTGATGCACCGCTTTGACCTGGACAACGTCGTCTTTGCCCAGGAAATGATCGCCAAGGGCTTGTTCGTTTCGATCTCGCTGGGCGTGAAAAAAGCGGATTACGACACCGTGGACCGCTTTGTGGCGCTGGGCATCACGCCCGACTACATCACCATCGACATTGCCCACGGGCATGCCGACAGCGTGAAAAACATGATCACCTACCTCAAGAGCAAACTGCCCGAGAGTTTCATCATTGCCGGCAATGTGGGTACGCCCGAGGCCGTGATCGATCTGGAAAACTGGGGCGCGGACGCGACCAAGGTTGGTATTGGCCCCGGTAAGGTGTGTATCACCAAGCTCAAGACCGGTTTTGGTACCGGCGGCTGGCAGCTCAGCGCGCTCAAATGGTGTGCCCGCGTGGCAACCAAGCCCATCATTGCAGACGGCGGCATTCGCGACCACGGCGATATTGCCAAGAGCATCCGCTTTGGTGCGTCGATGGTGATGATCGGCTCGCTGTTTGCAGGCCACGAAGAGTCCCCCGGCCAGACGGTCGAAGTGGACGGCAAGCTGTACAAAGAGTACTACGGCTCCGCCAGCGACTTCAACAAAGGCGAATACAAGCACGTGGAAGGCAAGCGCATTTTGGAAGCCATCAAAGGCAAGCTCGCCGACACCTTGGTAGAGATGGAGCAAGACGTGCAAAGCTCTATCAGCTATGCAGGCGGCACCAAGCTCATGGACATTCGCAAGGTCAACTACGTGACGCTGGGCGGCGACAACGCGGGTGAACACATGCTGATGTGATGGCATTCGTGCGCGGCTACCGCTAGCCAAGCGGCAAGCGGCACGCCTTCTGACTCATGGCAGGCAAAGCTTGATTCTTTTG
>CAIWRE010000390.1 GCA_903914985.1 uncultured beta proteobacterium
CGCCCTGGATGGACGCCGCGCCCACGCCTTCAATGCGGATGCCTGCACCGGGCGTAATGGCACCCAGGCCAATAAAGTAACTGGCCGACGAGGCGTCTGCCTCCACATGAATGTTGCCGGGTGAGCGGTAGTGGCTGCCTTGGGGAATCACAAATGCGCCGCTGCCCTCGGTGCGCACTTTAATACCGTAGCGCGCCAGCAAGTTGAGTGTGATGTCGATGTAGGGCTTGCTGATCAGTTCACCCACCACTTCGATGGTGATGTCCTGCTCCTTTGCGACCAGCGGCAGCGCCATCAGCAGGGCTGTCAAGAATTGGCTCGACACATCACCACGCACCTGGATCGGCGCTTGCAACTGCAATGTCGGCTTACCAATCCGCAGGGGTGGGTAGCCGTCCTGGCCCAGGTAGCCCACGTCACAGCCCAGCAGGCGCAATGCGTCCACCAGGTCGCCGATAGGACGCTCATGCATACGGGCCACGCCGGAGAGTGTGTAATCGCCGCCCAGCACGGCCAAGGCGGCCGTGAGCGGGCGCATGGCGGTGCCGGCATTGCCCATGAAAAACGCGATGGGCGCGTGTTGCTTTACTGCGCCCCCTGGCCCGGTGATGGTCACCGTATTCGTTTGCACGTCTACGCCACAGCCGAGTTGCCGCAAAGCCTGCAACATCACCCGCGTGTCGTCGGAGTCCAGCAGGTCGTGAACCACCGTCGTGCCTTCGCACAAGGCCGAGAGCAGAAGCACCCGGTTGGAAATGCTCTTGGAGCCGGGCAGGGCCACCGTGCCTTCGGCGGATTGCAGTGGGGGAAGGTCGAGGAATGCGGTGGAGAACATCAGTGGTCTGCGGCTGTGCCCAAGTGCCAGGCAGAGCGCGCAGTGCTGGCTTGGTGGATGAGGGATTGAATGGCTGCGGGATCGGCCTGGGAAACTGCCTGATGCAGCGCCGTCAAGCTGGTTTGGAAGCTGCCGATTTGGGCCAGCACCTCGTCGCGGTTCGCCAGAAAAATGTCACGCCACACCGCCGGGTCGCTGGCCGCAATGCGGGTGAAGTCGCGAAAGCCGGGGCCCGCCAATGACAGCAGCTCAGCCGAATCGGCTTGGCTGGTGATGGAGTTCATCATGGCAAATGCCAGCAGGTGGGGCAAATGGCTTACGGCGGCAAAGGCGGCGTCGTGGGCCGGCGCGGACATCTGGCGCACGCGGCTGCCCAGGGCTCGCCACACAGCGTCCGCCTGTGCAAGTTGTGCGGCGCCCGTAGCAGAGTTGGGCGTCAAGATCACTTGGCAGCCTTGGTACAAGGCGGGGTCGGCGTGCTCCACGCCAGCCACCTCTTTGCCTGCAATCGGATGCGCGGGTACAAAGGTGGCAATAGACGCCCCCAGCGCACGCTCGGCTGCCGCGACCACATCGCATTTGGTAGAGCCCACATCCATCACCAGCGACATAGGCGACAAGGCGCCAGCCAGAGCGGCCAACGTGGACTCGGTGGCAGCCACAGGCACTGCCACCAGCACCAGGTCGGAGCCTTGAGCGGCCTCTGCGGCACTGTTTGCCACGGCGTCCACTACTCCCATGGACAGGGCGCGCTCCCGGGTGGATGCCGATGGGCTGAAACCCACCACACGTCCCACCAGCCCGGCGCGCTTGAGCGCCAAGGCAAATGAGCCGCCCATCAGACCGCAGCCCACGAGGCCGAGTTGTTGAAACATCACGCTTGGTTCCCCCCTTCGCGGCCTTCAGTCGGCCAAGGGGTAGGTGCCCAGCACTTTGTAAAAAGCGCAGAGCTGTTGCAAGTCGTGCAGCGCCGCCTGCACATGGGGCTGCGACGGGTGACCTTGCAAGTCGATATAGAAGAAGTACTCCCATTGGCCCGAACGGGCCGGGCGGGACTCAAAGCGCGTCATAGACACGCCATGCTGCTTGAGCGGCACCAGCATGTCGTGCACTGCGCCGGGACGGTTGGGTACCGACACCACCA
>CAIWRE010000391.1 GCA_903914985.1 uncultured beta proteobacterium
CTAAGCAGGTCACGGTGAGCGACGACGAAGGCATTCGCGCAGGCACCACTTACGAAGGCATCATGGGTCTGCGCTCGGCCTTGCCCGGCGGCCTGGTGTCTGCAGGTAACGCCAGCCAGTTGTCGGACGGCGCGGGTGCGGTGGTCGTGATGCACGAAAAACTGGCCGAGCAAAAAGGCTTGAAGCCGCTGGGTCGTTTCCTGGGTTTTGCGGTTGCAGGTTGCGAGCCGGACGAAATGGGTATCGGCCCTGTCTACGCCATTCCCAAAGTGCTCAAGCGCCTGGGCCTGGGCATCAAGGATATCGACTTGTGGGAACTCAACGAAGCGTTTGCGGTACAGGTGCTGTACTGCCGCGACAAGCTGGGCATCCCTGCTGACAAGTTGAACGTTAACGGTGGTGCGATTGCCGTGGGTCACCCCTTCGGCATGAGCGGCCAACGCTTGACCGGCCACGCCCTGATTGAAGGCAAACGCCGCGGCGCCAAGCGCGTGGTCGTGACCATGTGCATTGGCGGTGGCATGGGTGCCGCTGGCGTGTTCGAGGTGCTCTAAGCACCCGAGTGCCTGGGTTATTAGCGTCCTTCCGTTCGCAGAGGCTGGCATGCAGATCGATCTTGAAACACTGCGCGGATTTTTCCGCAAAGCACCGTTCATGGCGGACTTGGGTGTGGAGCCGCTGGCGGTGTCGCAGGGTAAGGTCACCACGCAAGTGGTGGTGCAACCAAAGCACTTGCAGCACACCGGCGTGGTGCACGCGGGTGTGCTGGCCTCGCTTGCGGACCACACGATGGGAGCTGCCGCACAAACCATGGCGCCGGACGGACACTGGGTGGTGACGGCCGAGTTCAAGGTCAACCTGCTGCGCGGCGCCAAAGGCCAAACACTGCTGTGTGACGCCTGGGTGCTCAAACCCGGTCGCAACATCATGTTCACCGAGGCAGAGGTTTACATGGTGGTGGACGGTGAGCGGCACTTGGCCGTCAAGGCCTCGGGCACCATGGCGGTGGTCAAAGCCTGAGGCACTCCGAACCGTATTTTTTCTTTGTATGTCGACAGCCCCTCGCGGGCTGTTTTTTTGAGACGATCGCCATGAAACTCCGTGCCACTTTGGACTTTTTGCTCAACGACTGGTTGCATACCACCGAGCTGACGCAACGTCCCCGTTTTGCTGACCATTCGCGCGAGACCTTTGATGCGGTGCTGGACACCTGCGAGCGCATTGCGCGCGAAAAATTTGCGCCCTTCAACCGACTGGTCGATGTCGAAGAGCCCCGTTTTGATGGCGAAAAAGTCATTCTTCCCCAAGCCACCCACGACGCGGCCAAAGCGTATGCCGAGTCGGGCATGCTCAGCGCAGCCCAGGATTTTGAGATGGGCGGAATGCAACTGCCCTACAGCGTGGAGGCCGCGGCCAACGCATTTTTCGCCTGTGCTTCGGTCAGCATCGGCTCGGGCATGCTGACCACGGGCAATGCCAATTTGCTGATGGTCCACGGCACCGAATTGCAAAAATCGGTGTTCGCAAAAAATGAATTCAATGGTCGCTTTAGCGGCAC
>CAIWRE010000392.1 GCA_903914985.1 uncultured beta proteobacterium
CAACAATTCGTAGATACCCATGCGTCCGCGAAAACCGGTCATGCGGCACTCCACGCAACCCACAGCTTTGTAAGGGCGGTACTCACCTTTGAGCACCCAAGGCTTGACCGCTTCGGCCAAGCGATCGCGATTTACATCGGGGTCGGGCACGCTGCAATTGGGGCACAGCGTACGCACGAGGCGCTGGGCCAGCACCCCCAGCAGCGTGGCGTTGATGAGGTAGGGTGGAATGCCAAGCTCAATCAAGCGCGTCATGGCCGACGGGGCATCATTGGTATGCAGCGTTGAAAACACCAGGTGGCCCGTCAGCGCCGCTTGCACCGCCATTTCGGCTGTTTCGAGGTCGCGGATTTCTCCCACCATGATCACGTCGGGGTCCTGGCGCATGAGCGCCCGCACGCCCTGGGCGAAGCTGAAGTCGAGCTGTGGTTGAACCTGCGTCTGGTTGAAAGACGGCTCGATCATTTCGATAGGGTCTTCTACCGTGCTCACGTTGATCTCTTCGGTGGCCACGCGCTTCAGGGTGGAATACAACGTGGTGGTTTTACCCGACCCGGTGGGACCGGTGACCAGAATGATGCCATGGGGACGGGCAAGCAAATTTTCCCACCGCGCGGCATCGTGCGGAGCAAATCCCAGGGCGCTCAGGTCCTTCACCGTGTTCTCAGGGTCAAAAATGCGCATCACCATTTTTTCGCCAAAGGCGGTTGGCAAGGTGGACAGACGCATTTCAATCTCGTTGCCCTTGGCGTCACGGGTCTTGATGCGTCCGTCTTGGGGGCGGCGGCGCTCAATCACATCCATACGGGCCAATATCTTGATGCGCGATGTCATGGCCAGCATGACGCTAATGGGCAACTGATAGACCGGGTGCAGCACACCGTCGATACGGAAACGAATCACGCATTGTTCTCGTCGAGGCTCCAGGTGGATGTCGCTGGCGCGCATGTCGAAGGCGTACTGCCACAGCCAGTCCACCACCATCACCACACTTTGGTCGTTAGCGTCGAGCTGTTTGTTGGACTTGCCCAACTCCACCAACTGCTCAAAGCTCACCCGTGTCTGGCTGCCATTTTTCTGCGCCGTACGCACCGAATGCGCTAGCGCGTAAAACTCCGTGGTGTAGCGAGCTATGTCCTGCGGATTGCACAGCACCAGCCGCACCTGGCGCCGCGTCTGCCGCTCCACTTCCACGATCCAGTCTTGTGCAAAGGGCTCGCAGGTGGCCACCACAATTTCACTGGATGTCATTCCCACAGGCAGTACTTTGTGGCGCCGGGCATAGTCTGCGGTGAAGGCCTCCGCCACCTTGCTCACATCCACTTTGAGCGGATCAATGCGCAGGTACGTCAAGCCCGCACGTTGCGCCAGCCACGACACCAAAGACTCAGCATCCATGACTTTATGGTCGGCGGCGCGTTCCGGTCCCAACCGGCCTAAGCGGATGAGCGGGTGCTGCTCACTCTCGCCTTGCGCGCAACGGGCAATGAGCCGCTCCGCTTCTTGAAGGGAGATAGTGCCGTCGTCGCGCAGCCAGGCCACCAGACGCTGCCAGTCCAATAAGCCACGGTGACTAAGGGTCGCAAGCCCGCGCTGGGTAGGGGGTGTGGTCATGGGACGATGGGTTTAAATCCTCGGACCCATTTGCCTGCGGGCAGGCCCCAATGGGATTCGATGTACTGTACCCGCTCCAGTAACAATGCGCGACTGGGTCGGCTGGGCGTTCGTTGGGCTAACACCACCGTGTTGCCCTCACGCGTGGCCTTGAAAGCCCAGATGGCATCGCGGCCAAATGCAGCGGCAATGCGGTCCACACTGCGATCAAAGCTGGAGCTGCGGCCAAACAGATTGACGGTCATACACCCTTCGTCGGTGAGGACCTTGCGGCAATCGGCGTAAAAGTCCGGGCTGTCGAGCACCGGTGCGGCCGCCTCTTCGTCGTACAAATCCACTTGCAGCGCATCCACCGCACCCAGCCAGCGGGGTTTGGTAATTTCTTGCGCCGCGTCGCCCAGAATGACCTGCATGCGGGCGTTGTCGGCCGGTAGCTTGAACCAGCCCCGGCAGGCGTGCAAAACCTGGGGGTTGAGCTCAATCGCCGTAGTTTTCATGCGCACTTCTTTATGGCAAAACTTGGTCAAGGACCCCGCACCCAAGCCCAATTGCAACGCTTGGCGCGCGGGCGCCGTGGCCGGATCCATCAACAGCAGCCAGGCCATCATGCGCTGTATGTATTCATGCACCAGCACATGGGGCGCGTCCAGCAACATGGAGCCCTGAATCCACTCACTGCCCAAATGCAAATGGCGCACCGGACCTTCTTCGGAAAAATTGACTTCAGGGAGCAAGCTTGTGTCGTTCATCGGTTTCATCATAGTGGTTCACGGCCGCACTGCCAGCGCCGGCAGCGCGTCGCAAGCATTGCGCCATGTGTGCATCTGCAGCTCTGCCAAGGGGATACCACGCAGTTGCGCCACCACTTGCGCGATGCGGGGAATTTGCGACGGCGTGTTGATGCCCTGCTTGGCACCGAGTTCCCGGTTTTGTGCGGTGGTGTACAGCCAGTGCGGTGGAATGTCGGGTGCATCGGTCTCCAGCACCACGGACTCCATCGGCAGGGTCTGGGCCAAACGCCGCAGCTGCAAGGCCCGGTCAAAAGTGACCGCGCCGCCAAAGCCGAGTTTGAACCCCAAGTCGATAAACGCCTGCGCCTGCTGCAGGCTGCCATTAAACGCATGGGCAATGCCGCTCCAGCCCCTTGCCGGCTGCATGGCTCGCAAATGTTTGAGCAAACGGTCCGCGCTGCGGCGCACGTGCAGCACTACCGGCAATTCAAAATCGGCCGCGATGCGCAGCTGCGCTTGGTAGAAATGCTCTTGCTTGTTCCGCATCGCCGGGGTGCACAGGACGGGTACAAAGAAGTCCAGTCCGATTTCGCCCACTGCCGCCAAATGCGGGTCGGCGCGGTGGGCTGCCACTTCAGCCCGCAAGGCTAGCAAGTCCGCCTCTTGCGCGTGGGGCACATACAGCGGGTGGATGCCCAGGCAATACACATCGCCCCAGCGTTGGGCCAAGGTGCGCACCGCGCCCCAGTTGGCCGCTTCGACCGCCGGAATCACACACCGGTTAACGCCTGCGCCCCGTGCCGCCGCGCGCATGGAATCAGCACGCGGCAGATCGCCAAACTCCGCCGCGTCCAGATGGCAGTGGGTGTCTATCCAGCCATGGGAAATGGAGGGTACCAAGGTGCGCAGCCCAAAGGGTCAAGCGGCGGTCGGTGCCTGCAAGATGCCCTGATCCAAGCGCAATTGCCGGCTGCATCGCTGGGCCAGGCTGGCGTCGTGGGTTACCAGGACAAAGGCGGTGCCG
>CAIWRE010000393.1 GCA_903914985.1 uncultured beta proteobacterium
ATCAGTAAACGAAGTGCCTCTGGACAAGTGCTCGCTGGTTGAAGTCGTGACTTACACCGCCCCCAAAATGGGCAATGTGACCGTGTCTGCCACCTATGGTGAGTTCGGTTCCGCTATCACTGCGCCTACATCTAACCTGAAGGGCAACGCCACCGGCCTGACCTTTACCGTTTTGGGTGCAACCTACGCTGACGGCCCCATGATGGTTACCGGTGATTTGACCAACTACATGGCCGCCAAGTCGACCAGCCAAGCTGGTGGTCTGAGTGCATTGGACGGTTGGATGCGCGCACGCGTTGCCGGCACCTATGACGTGAAAGTTGCCAAGTTTGGTTTGGGTTACCAGACCTGGACCTGGGGCAAGGCTGACCAGATGCTCGCAAGCGTCGCAGTGCCCATGGGCAACGCCGTGTTCGGCCTGGACTACATGGGTCGTTCCGCTCAAGGCGCGTCTACCAAAGGTTCCGCTGCCGACAACTTGGCGTTGGACACGATTTCCGCTGCTTTGTCCAACACCCGCAACGGCGATGCGGCCAGCTCGGCTGTCGGCGTGGGCGTTACCTACAACTTCAGCAAGACCACCAACGTGAACGCAAGCTACATCACGTACAACGATGCTGGCAAGAACGTTTCCCCCATCACCGGCCTGGTCACGATCAAGCCTGTGCTCGACAACGAATACCGTATCCGTTTGACGAAGAGCTTCTAAGCGTCTTTTGACATCGGTTGGTTCACCCCGTTCTGTTTAAGAACAAGCCGGCACGGTTTCCCCGAAATACCTGGGTCTGTGTCGGCGCAACTTTCTCACTTTTCAATTTAGGAATAAAGAAATGAAAAAAACTCTCATCGCTATCGCCGCTCTCGCTGCAGCAGGTGCTTCCTTTGCTCAAACCACCGTGTACGGCAAGGTGGATGCAGGTTTGTTCAACACTACCACTGGCGGAACCGCTGTTGGTTTTGGTGGTTACGAAGGCAGCCGCTTCGGTGTGAAAGCCCAAGAAGCAGCTGGCGGCATGACCTACTCCATCCAATTGGAAGGTTCTGTGAGCGACGGCGCTGACGGCCAAGCCACTTTCGTGGGCTTCAACCGCACCGCCACTTTGGGCGTGGCTGGCTCCATGGGTGCTTTGACCATTGGTAACCAATGGACTCCTTTCGACAACGCTGTGTGGACTGCAGACGCAACTGAGTACTCCAAGTTCACTTCCTTGAAGGCAACCACCGCTTGGAACTATGACGTCGGCAACACCGGCATGGGCAACGCTAAGAGCTCTGTGCAATACACGACTCCCGTGGTCAATGGCTTCCAAGGTATCGTTTTGTCCGCTCCTAACGTGGCAGGCAACACCCAAGGCGCTACCAACTACTCTGGCGTTGGTGTCAACTACGGCAATGGTCCTTTGGTCGTGAACTTCGCAACCCAAGCCATGAGCAGCAACGGCGGCCCAACCGCTAACTCCAATGTTCTGGCTGTGAACTACGACTTCGGCGCTGCTAAGGCCTACGGTGGCGTGATCAACACCGACTCCGGCACCATTGGTGGCGGTAAAGACGCTAGCTACACCGTCGGTGTTGCAGTTCCTTTCGGTGCTGATTCCCTGCGCGTGAGCTACGCTGGCAACAAGACCTCCTACACCACCGGTGCAGACCTGACTTCCAATGCATGGGCTGCTTTGTACCTGAAGCCTCTGAGCAAGGCTGCAATGGGCTACGCTGGTATGGGTTCTTTGAGCGCTGGTTCTGCTAGCGCCGTCAACACCACTGGCGTTGGCATCCGCTACAACTTCTAATTCCCGCGCTGGCCTTGTGCCAGTGTAAGAATTTGACAGTTTAAAAGCCCCCAGGTAGCGATACCTGGGGGCTTTTTTCATGCGCCGATGGAGATGATTCCGTTTAACTCTTCGCAAGCTGACTCAAAAACTGTGGGCGGAACTTGCTGCCAGTGGTGCGGGCGTGCGCCGCGGTCGCGCCATGCGAACGACTTGGGTTGATGGGCCAGAACGTAACAAACTTCACCCTTGGGCGAAGTGAATTTGATCGCAAACGGGTTGGTGTCGTTGCGGGGCGCATGGGTCATGGGCAGACCAATCACGATGCCAGTGCGCTCGTTGAACAGTCGCCATGGCCTCGCCACCGTGTACGGCAGGCTCGAAAGCACTGAGCTTCTGTGCCAGCGTGAGCTTTGGTTTGCCCATGCTGCGCAAAAAAACGCCACCTTCCACGACTTCCACCTTGATAGGCAGGCCACGTGCAAACCGAGCCGCCTTCGCCACAGGGGCTGTAATACGCACAGCCAGGCCGTTGCCCCATTCTTGAACTGTCTGTTCAACTGAAACTGGTGCCGTCATAGAAACCCCACTTAAAAATGTTGATACAAGTTTATATGTGGCCTTGGCCAGCGTCAAACGCCAGATGCCCGGTTCGGGCATTGCGCTTTGTTGCAGGTGGCGTACAGACTTAAGGAATGGTCGGTGATGGTGAAGCCTTTGAGCTTGGCCACTGCCTGTTGGCGCTGCTCGATCTCGGGGTCGTAGAACTCTTCCACCTGCCCGCAATCCAGGCAGACAATGTGGTCGTGGTGCTGGCCTTGGTCGAGCTCATAGACCGACTTCCCACCTTCAAACTGGCTGCGCGTCAGGATGCTGGCTTGCTCAAACTGCGTCAGCACCCGGTAGACCGTGGCCAGTCCCACGTCCGATCGCTCTTGCAGCAAGATGCGGTACACGTCTTCGGCCGACATATGGCGTTGGCCACTGCGCTGGAAAACTTCGAGAATTTTCAGGCGGGGAATCGTGGCTTTGAGCCCGGTGCTTTTGAGTTCGTCGATGTTGGTCATGGCGTGGTCGTCAAAGGGGTCAGGGCTACAATGCCGCGATCTTACTGCCGCATTTTCTGCCTATGACTCCCCACTTTTCTGTTCGCCGCTGCGTGGCCGCCCTGGGCCTGCTGGCCGCTGCCATGGTGCTTCCGGCGTGCAGCAGCTTGGACCGCGTCAGCCGCACCGTTCCCGACGTCGTCACCCCCTACCGCATGGATATTGTGCAGGGCAACGTCGTGACCCGCGAGCAACTCGCGGCACTCCAGGTTGGCATGCCACGCCAGCAAGTGCAGTCCATCCTGGGCACCCCTTTGCTGACCAGTCCCTTTCACGCCCAACGCTGGGACTACACCTTCACCTTGAAAAGCCAGGGAGTTCCCGCGCAAGACCGCCATGTGACGGTGTTCTTCAAACAAGACCGTCTGGAGCGCATCGAAGCAGACCCCTTGCCCAGCGAGGCTGATTTTGTGGGGAGTTTGCGCAAACGCCACGAGTTGCCGCCCTCCAAGTCTTTGCAAGCCAGTGAGGCTGCGCTGGCCAAATACCCGCCATCTTCTGCAAGCAACAAAGCCGTGGCGCCTGCATTGCCCTTGCCCGGAGTGAGCAGCTATCCTCCGCTGGAGCCCGCCGCGGTCCCATAAATCAGCACTTCAACACGGAGTCCTACGGATGGTTCAGTCAACAACTACAACAGGCGCCATCGCGGTGGCCATTGCCGGCGCCAGCGGGCGCATGGGCCACATGCTGATCGAGGCGGTGCGCGCGGACACTGAATTTGCGCTGGCCGGTGCCTTGGACGTGGCCAGCAGCCCGTCTATAGGGCAGGACGCAGGTGCCTATGCCGGTCAAACCACGGGCGTTCACATTACGGCTGATCTTCACGCAGGACTGGCCCACAGCAAGGTGTTGATCGATTTCACCCGGCCCGAGGGCACCATGGCCCATTTGCAGGTCTGTCAGGCGCTGGGCGTGGGCCTGGTGATCGGCACCACCGGCTTTACCGAGGCGCAAAAGTCGCAGATTGCCGAGGCGGCCCAACATATTCCCATCATGATGGCGCCCAATATGAGCGTCGGTGTGAACGTGACTTTGAAGCTGCTCGAGATGGCCGCGAAGGCGCTGTCTACGGGCTATGACATTGAAATCATTGAAGCGCACCACCGGCACAAGGTGGATGCACCGTCCGGTACAGCGCTCAAGATGGGCGAAGTGATTGCCGACGCGCTGGGGCGCGACCTCAAAGACTGCGCGGTCTACGCCCGCGAAGGCGTGACCGGCGAGCGCGATCCGTCGAGCATCGGCTTTGCCACCATCCGTGGTGGAGACATCGTGGGTGATCACACGGTGCTGTTTGCCGGTACCGGGGAGCGCATCGAGATCAGCCACAAGTCTTCCAGCCGCGCCACCTACGCCCAGGGCAGCCTGCGCGCGGTGCGCTTTTTGGCGACGCGCGACCACGGTCTGTACGACATGTTTGACGTGTTGGGCCTGAAATGAACCTGCTGGGTGGTCTGGCGACGCTGGTCCAGGGCGATGCGGTACACGCCGCCGTGGCCTTGCTGCTGCTGGCCATGTCGGTTGGCAGCTGGGTGGTGATTTTTTGGAAGACTTGGCTGCTGCAACGCGCGGCGCACGATGTGGCGCGCTGCACCACCGCCTTTTGGCAGGCCAGCGATACCGACGCAGCGGTGGCCGCATTGAAAGCTTTTGACCGCAATACGCTGGTCTTGCCGCTGGTACAAGCTGCGCAAAAGCAATTGCAAGTCCAGCGCACCGGGCTCGGTTTGGCGGCGGCGGGCGATGCAGCGTCTCAGCTCACCCGGGTACTGCGCGATGCATTGCAATTGAGCTTGCACAAACTGCAGTCGGGTCAGGTGCTGCTGGCCACAGTGGGCGCGGTGGCGCCCTTTGTAGGGCTGCTCGGCACCGTGTGGGGCATCTACCACGCGCTCCTGACCATTGCCAGCGTGGGCCAGGTCAGCATCGACAAGATTGCCGGTCCGGTGGGCGAGTCCTTGATCATGACCGCGGCCGGTCTGGCGGTAGCGATTCCTGCGGTGCTGGGCTACAACCTGCTGGGCCGCCTGATTGGACGCCTGGAAGCGGACTTGGACGGCTTTGCCCGTGATGTTCGCGAACTCATGGCGGCCCAACACCCAGAGCGCGCCCGCGCGCCGCACGCCGCAGACTGAAGCACCATGGCTTTTGGTCGCATGGATCGTTCGACGGGCAATGCGCCCATGGGCGAAATCAATATGACGCCGCTGATAGACGTGATGTTGGTGCTCTTGGTGATCTTCATCATCACCGCGCCGCTGATGGTCAACACCGTCAAGATGGATTTGCCCCAGGCGAAAGCGCCATCGACGGTCGATACCCACGCACCGACGCTGGCCGTGGCCATCGACAAATACGGCATGGTGTACTTGAGCGACCAGGTGGTGACTGACGGTGCCCTCGAAGAAGCGATGCGCCAAGCGGCCAGCCGCAACGCTCAAACCGAAGTGCAGCTGCGCGCTGACCGCGCAGTGCCGTATGGCCGGGTGCTCGAATTCATGGCCCTGGCCCACCGCGCGGGCCTGAGCCGGGTGGGCTTTGTGTCGCAGCCCGACGAATAACGCTGCCCCCCGGTACGGCCGCAGACGCCGCAGGCCCACGGCCTAAAATGGGCAGGATTCCCTTCAAGACCCCCCATGCAAGACAAGTACCAACACTCCGCCATTGAGCAAGCCGCCCGCGACCACTGGGCCCAGCCCCTGTGGAATGGCCACGAGGCTTACCGCGTCAC
>CAIWRE010000394.1 GCA_903914985.1 uncultured beta proteobacterium
CCAAGGCACGATTGAAAAGCGCTCGCGCCACCGCCTGGGCAAGGTGCTGGACCGCATCCATATTCTGGAGGGGCGCCAGCTGGTGCTGCTCAATATCGACGAGGTGATCGCCATCATTCGCCAGTCGGACGAGCCCAAGTCCGCATTGATGGCGCGCTTTAACTTGAGCGAGCGCCAGGCCGAAGATATTTTGGAAATTCGGCTGCGCCAATTGGCCCGGTTGGAGGCCATCAAGATCGAGCAAGAGCTCTCGGAGCTGCGCAGCGAGCAGCAAAAGCTGGAAGAAATTTTGGGCAATCCGTCGGCGCTGCGCCGTCTGATGGTCAAAGAAATCGAGGCCGATGCCAAGACCTTTTCCGACCCCCGCCGCACCCTGATCCAGGAAGAGAAAAAGGCGGTTGCCGAAGTCAAGATCGTGGACGAGCCGGTGACGGTGGTGGTCAGCGACAAAGGCTGGGTGCGCGCCCGCAGCGGGCATGGTCACGAGGCCACCAGTTTTGCCTTCAAAGCGGGCGATGCGCTGTACGGCACCTTTGAATGCCGCAGCGTGGACACCTTGTTGGTCTTTGGCTCCAACGGGCGGGTGTATTCGGTGGCGGTGTCCTTGCTGCCGGGCGGCCGGGGCGACGGCCAGCCGTTGACGAGCCTGATTGAGCTGGAGTCCGGCACCCAGGTGCTGCATTACTTTGCCGGTGCGGGCAGCGCGCAATTGCTGCTCTCGGGCAGCGGCGGCTATGGCTTTATCGCCTCGGTGGAGCACATGGTGTCACGCCAAAAGGCGGGCAAGGCCTTCATCAGCTGCAATGACGGTGAAACCGTGTGTGCGCCCTCTTTGGTGTCGGGTGCCAGCCTGCCGCAAGGGCCTGCATCTCCGCCGTTGGTCGCCGCGCCAAACACTACGCGCGCCGCCGTTTTGCCTGCGACCGACGTGGCCTGCGCCTCGACGCTGGGTCGCATCCTGACCTTCAAGTTGTCAGAGCTCAAAACCATGGAAAAAGGCGGGCGTGGCCTGATGCTGCTGGCGCTGGACGACAAAGACACCTTGGCCGGCGCCGCGGCCTACACCCGCAGTGTGCGCATTGCAGGTCTGGGTCGGGGAGGCAAGTCGCGCGAAGAAACCTTGGAAATCCGCAGCTTGAACAATGCGCGCTCGCCACGGGGCCGCAAAGGCAAAGCGGCCGACCTGGGCTTCAAGCCCCAGTCGGTGGCCCGCGTTGAGTAAGCTGCGCCGGTGATGCACAAAAAGATACTGGTCGTGGGTGGCGGCATCGGCGGATTGGCCACCGCCTTGGCCTGCGGCGCACGCGGCTTGGGCGTGCAGTTGATCGAGAAAAAACCGGTGTTCTCCGAAGTGGGGGCGGGCGTGCAGCTCAGTCCCAACGTGGTACGGCTGCTGGAAGGCTGGGGTTTGGGGCCGGGGCTGGATGCGGTGGCTTGCTTTCCGCCACTGCTTCAAGTGCGCAGCGCGCAGTCGGCTGCGGTGTTGGGGCAGCTTGCGCTGGGGGCTCGCGCCATGCAGCGCTACGGCGCGCGTTACGCCACCATTGCCCGGGCCGATCTGCACCAGCTTTTGCTGTCTGCCGTCGAGGTCCAAGGCACCGCGCAGCTGATGCTGAACAACGCCATGCAGCACGTGAGCCAGGACACCAACGCAGTGCAGGTCAACACCAGCGACGGCCACCAGCGCCGCAGCAACGTGCTGATAGGTGCAGACGGCCTGTGGAGCAGCGTGCGCGACTTTGTACGCGCCGACGCGCAACCCGCGTTCACCGGCCACCTGGCCTACCGCGCCATGGTGCCTCAGACCGACCTGCCGCAGGCGCAGCGAAGCGAAGTGGTAACGGCCTGGCTGGGCCCCCGCTTTCACGCGGTGCAGTACCCGGTGCATGGCGGCCAATGGCTGAACGTGGTGGTCATTGTCGAAGGCCCTGCGCCCGACGATATGCAGCAGTGGGACCATGATGCCAACGCCGCAGACCTGCGTGCCCACCTCAAGGACGCCGCCGCGCCCTTGCAGGACCTGGTCGCTGCCATCAAGACCTGGCGGCTCTGGCCGCTCAACGGTCTTCCCCATCTGCGCGGCCCTCAGGAGTTGGCCTTTGGCCGTATTGCCCTCATGGGCGACGCCGCCCACCCCATGCTGCCCTACCTGGCCCAAGGTGCCGGTATGGCCATTGAAGACGCAGCGGCGTTGGCAGATGCCTTGGCCATACCCGGCTTGGGCGATGTTGCCGCGCTGGAGCGCTATGCTCAATTGCGTTGGCGCCGCAACGCCCGGGTGCAGGCCCGAGCGCAGCGCAACGGCGAGATCTTTCACGCTACCGGCATGCAGCGCTGGGGCCGTGATGTTGCGATGCGTGTGTTGGGTCAGCGCTTGCTGGACGTGCCTTGGTTGTACGCCGGCACCTGAGCGCATAAGATTCGGGCCATGAATACACCGACTGCCCATCCCGACGGACAAATTGACTGCACGGTGCAAGGCACCATCCTGCACATCGTCATCAACCGGCCCGCCAAACGCAACGGCTTCACGCCCAAAATGTTTGACGAACTGGGCCGCGCCTACACCCGGCTCGACGACGACCCCGAGCTGCGCGTGGGCCTCTTGTCCGCCGCAGGCGCCCATTTCACGGCGGGCTTGGATTTGCCCACCATCGCACCCCTCATGCAGCGCGGCGAAAAGGTGGTGCCGCTGGGTTTGGTCGATCCGCTCAACCTGGGCATGGACGGCTATCGTCGTCGCAACAAACCCATGGTGGTGGCAGTGCAAGGCATCACCTACACCCTAGGCATCGAACTCATGCTGGCTGCCGACATCGTGGTGGCCGCAGACGACTGCCGGTTTTCGCAACTCGAAGTGCAGCGCGGCATCATGGCCACAGGGGGTGCTACCTTGCGCATGGCCGAGCGGGCGGGCATGGGCAATGCCATGCTTCATTTGCTCACCGGTGATGTGTTTGACAGTGCCGAAGCCTTGCGCCTGAACTTTGTGCAGAAAGTGGTGCCGGCCAGCGAGCTGTTGACGCAAGCAACGCGCATCGCCGAGCAAATCTCCAGTCAAGCGCCCTTGGCCGTGGTCGCCACCCGCCACAACGTGCTCAAGGGTATCGAGCAAGGGCCTTTGGTGGCCATGCACGATTTCATCGGCGTGCAGCAGCAACTCTCGCGCAGCGAGGACGCTGCGGAGGGCGTGCATGCGTTTGTGGAAAAGCGCCTGGCGCGGTTTACTGGAAAGTAATTCGCGCAGCGGTCTTCAAGTCACCGCGTGCTGCCGATTGAACTGCGGCTGCTTCCATTCGTCACTGGCGATTACCTGGCGCAGCTGTTCCACGGCGTTCCATACGTCTTCAAAGCCGATGTACAGCGGCGTCAGGCCAAAGCGCAAGATGTCTTTGTGCACGCCACCATCACCCGCCCGAAAGTCGCCGATCACGCCGTGCGCAATCAGTGCTTGCATGATGGCGAACGCGCCGGAGCCTAAAGCACCGCCCGCCACATGTTCGCGCGTCAAACAGACTTGCGATCCACGCTGG
>CAIWRE010000395.1 GCA_903914985.1 uncultured beta proteobacterium
GGGCAGCACGTCCCAGCCTCCTTGGGTATTGGCCAGTGCAAACACCCGCAAAATCACCGGCCGTGCGCCGATGGAGGGCTGCGCGGCATGCGCCTGCCAGACCGGTGTGTGTGAAATCGGCAAAAAGGCTTGCAAGGTATGCGCTGCGCCGTCGCGCAAAATGCGGCCCGACCACTCGTCGCGCTCGCGCTGCGAGAGGTTGCGCCCGAGCACCGGCTCAAAACTGGGGCGGCTGGAGAATGCCGGATAACTGGGTTTGATCACGCAGTCGGCCATGCGCGGCAGCACCTGCTGCATCGCGCTGCGCTCACCACACCACCAGCTCGGAATGGCAGGCAGGCGCAGCTCTTCACCCAGCACCGATTTGGCCAAGGCCGGCATAAAGCCCAGCAAGGCACTCGACTCCAAAAAGCCCGAACCCGGCGCATTGGCCACCAGCACATTGCCGGCCCGCACCACCTGCAGCAAACCGGGCACGCCCAGGGTGGATTCGGCGCGCAATTCCAGCGGGTCGAGCCATGCATCGTCCACCCGCTTGAGCAAACCATGCACAGGCTGCAAGCCCTGCAGGGTCTTGAGGTAGAGCTTTTGGTGGCGCACCAGCAGATCGCCGCCTTGCACCAGCGTCAGTCCGAGGTAGCGCGCCAGGTAGGCGTGCTCAAAGTAGGTTTCGTTGTAGGGGCCCGGTGTGAGCAGCGCAATGTGTGCATCCGCGCCCGCGGGTGAACGCTGTTTGATCCCGTCGACCAGCGCCCGGTAGGCGTTGGCCAGGCGTTGCACCGGCATCGCTTCAAACGCTTGCGGAAACTGGCGCGAAATCAGCAAGCGGTTTTCCAGCAAATAGCCTAGGCCGGAGGGCGCTTCGGTGCGCTGCGACAGCATCCACCAGCAACCGTCCGGGCCGCGCGCCAGATCAAAGGCGGCGAGCGCCAAATGCTGGCCGCCTACGGGTGCCACACCCTGCATGGCATGCAAATAGCCGGGGTGGCCTTGCACCAGGGCCGTGGGCAGCATGCCTGTCTTGAGCAAGCGCTGTGCACCGTAGGTGTCAGCCATGATGTGCTCCAGCAGGCGCATGCGTTGCAGCACACCGGACTCAATTTGCTGCCAGCTCAGCGCGTCCACCATCAATGGCAATAAATCGAGTGCCCAGGGGCGCTGCGGCCGGTCGGCGTCGGCATAGACGTTGTAAGAGATGCCGTTGTCACGCACCTGGCGCTCCAACTGCGCCACGCGGGGCGTGAGGCCTTCCAGTCCCTGGGGACCCAGGTGCTTAATGAAGGCATCCCACGGGGCGCTCAGAGGCACAAAGCCGGGGGGCGGCGTGGGCAAGCCGCCGGTTACGCCTCCGCGCAATTCGTCCCACACGCCTGCCGGGGCGTTTTGGGCCTGTTGCAGCAGTTCGGCAGTGCTCAAGCCGGACCCGGGCGAAGCGCTGCGCGCCATTCCTGGCTGGGGCGAGAGCGTTTGGTAGTTTTCCACAGGCTTGGATTATTGCGAAACGGCGAAGTGCTGGCGGTGCGCCCGCTCACCCAACACAGCGACGCAAGTCCAAGGTGAAGGGAAACTCCGCGCTAGGCACCACGGCGCTATTGGGTGGCGGCACCTGCATGGCGCCGGGCGTGTGGCCCATGCGGGCAAAACGCGCCAGGCGGCGGCTCTCGGCCTCATAGGCATTGACCGGCAGCGTGTCGTAAGCCAGCCCGCCGGGGTGGGACACGAAGTACTGGCAACCGCCCAGAGAGCGTTGCATCCAGGTGTCCACCACGTCAAAGGTCAGCGGCGCATGCACACCGATGGAGGGGTGCAGCGAGGACGGCGGGTTCCACGCCTTGTAGCGCACGCTGGCCACGTACTCACCCACGACGCCGGTAGGCTGCAAAGGCACGGGATGGCCGTTGACCGTCACCGTGTAGCGGCTGCTGTTGAGGCCGTTGACCTTGACTTCAATGCGCTCCAGCGACGAGTCCAC